>NZ_JABWRO010000030.1:0-46345 GCF_014268985.1 Pseudomonas sp. RW10S2
CCCGCCAGAAGGCGGGCCGTTCGTTACAGCAGGCGGCGATCAGCGGCGGCGGAACAGCGGCAGCGGCTCGTCGGTGGCACCCTGGTAGGTGACCGAGAAGTCCTTCAGGCTCTGCAGCGCGTCTTGCGGGTCCTTGTCAGCACGGATCGCGAAGGCGTCGAAACCACAGCGGGCCATGTAGAACAACTGGTCGCGCAGGACGTCGCCGATGGCGCGCAGTTCGCCCTTGTACTGGTAGCGGTCACGCAGCAGGCGCGCATTGGAGTAGTTGCGCCCGTCGGTGAACGCCGGGAAGTTCAGGGCGATGACCTGGAAGTGCTGGACGTCCTCGCCGATTTCCTCGGCTTCTTCGTCGCTGTCCAGCCACACGCCCAGGCCGCCGTCGCGGGCCTTGAGGGCATGGGCATGGTCACGCCACAGCTGCAGCGGAACGATGTAGTCGTCGCAGTTGGTCAGTTCGTCGAACGAGGTACCCTTGGGCAGCAGGTGCCAGGTTTCGTCGACGAGCTGGTTGTTCTTAATGATTCGCTGCATAGACGCGTTCCTTGAATGGGTCGATGCCGATACGCTGGTAGGTGTCGATGAAGCGCTCGTCTTCGTTGCGCTGCTCGACGTACACGTTGATCAGCTTCTCGATCACGTCAGCCATGTCGTCCTGGGCGAAGGAGGGGCCGAGGATCTTGCCAAGGGTCGCATCGCGCGCGGCGTTGCCGCCCAACGACACCTGGTAGAACTCCTCGCCTTTCTTGTCCACGCCGAGGATGCCGATGTGGCCCACGTGGTGGTGGCCGCAGGCGTTCATGCAGCCGGAGATGTTCAGGTCGAGCTCGCCGATGTCGAACAGGTAGTCCAGGTCGTCGAAGCGGCGCTGGATGGATTCGGCGATCGGGATCGACTTGGCGTTGGCCAGGGAGCAGAAGTCGCCACCCGGGCAGCAGATGATGTCGGTCAGCAGGCCGATGTTCGGCGTGGCAAAACCACTTTCACGCAGTTCCAGCCACAGCGCGTGCAGCTGACGCTGCTCGACGTCGGCGAGGATGATGTTCTGCTCGTGGGAGGTGCGCAGGTGGCCGAAGCTGTAGCGGTCGGCCAGGTCGGCGACGGCATCGAGCTGCTTGTCGGTCAAGTCGCCTGGGGCTACGCCGGTGGGCTTGAGCGACAGGGTGACTGCGACATAACCCGGCTTCTTGTGGGCGCGGGTGTTGCGCGAACGCCAGCGGGCGAAGCCAGGGTTTTCCTGGTCCAGGGCGCTGTAGTCGACGTTTTCCAGCGCGAGGTACTCGGGGTCGACGAAGTGACGTGCGACGCGTTGCAGCTCGGCTTCGGTCAGGGTGGTGCTGCCGCCGCGCAGGTGAGCCATCTCGGCTTCGACCTTTTCGGCGAACACTTCCGGGGTAAGGGCCTTGACCAGGATCTTGATCCGCGCCTTGTACTTGTTGTCACGGCGGCCGTAACGGTTGTACACGCGCAGGATGGCGTCCAGGTAGCTGAGCAGGTCCTGCCAGGGCAGGAACTCGTTGATGAACGCACCGATCACCGGGGTACGGCCCAGGCCGCCGCCGACCAGGACGCGGAAGCCCAGCTCGCCGGCTTCGTTGTGCACCGGCTCCAGGCCGATGTCGTGCACTTCGATGGCGGCGCGGTCGTCCTTCGAGCCGTTGACGGCGATCTTGAACTTGCGCGGCAGGTAGGCGAATTCCGGGTGGAAGGTGGTCCACTGGCGGACGATCTCGCACCAGGGGCGCGGGTCGATCAGCTCATCGGCGGCGACACCGGCGAACTGGTCGGTGGTGACGTTGCGCAGGCAGTTGCCGCTGGTCTGGATCGCGTGCATCTGCACGGTGGCGAGTTCGGCCAGGATGTCCGGGACGTCTTCCAGCGCCGGCCAGTTGTACTGCACGTTCTGGCGGGTGGAGATGTGGGCGTAGCCCTTGTCGTAGTCACGGGCGATCTTCGCCAGCATGCGGACCTGGCCGGCGTTCAGCTGGCCGTAAGGCACGGCGACACGCAGCATCGGCGCGAAACGTTGGATGTAGAGGCCGTTCTGCAGGCGCAGAGGGCGGAATTCTTCTTCGCTCAGCTCACCGGCCAGGTAGCGGCGGGTCTGATCACGGAACTGCTTGACGCGGTCCTCGATGATCCGCTGATCGTACTCGTCGTATACGTACATAAAAGTCCTGTCTCAGGCTGCATGCAGCTAATCGCGCGCACGGCCGCGCACTCCGGGTCGGAGCGGGGGAACGATAACAGGTTGTATTTATGCGCTAAAGTGATGTTTTTGCATATGAAAAGAACCAATTGGACTAAGTGAGACTGGCTGCTATTTGTCGGGTGGCTGGCCCGGCGCCGTTATACTGAGCCCCTTTGCATTGCAGGGATGTTGCGCATGTTCATCAGGGCGCTGTGCCGCAGTCTGTGCCTGGGTCTGCCATTGGTGGCGAGCGCCCAGGCGGCTTCGGTGGTGTTTCTCAACCCGGGCTTGTCCGATGAGACGTTCTGGGTCAGTTATTCGCACTTCATGCAGGCCGCCGCCGACGATCTGGGGATGGACCTGCGGGTGGAATACGGCGAGCGCCAGGCCGAGCGGCAACTCGAGCAGGCGCGGGCCGTCCTACGGGGGGCGCACAAGCCAGACTATTTGGTGTTGGTCAACGAGCAGTACGTCGCGCCGGAGATCATGCGGCTGTCCCAGGGCAGCGGGGTCAAGCTGCTGTTGGTCAACAACGCCCTGACCGAGGGGCAGGCCGAGGAGATTCAGGCGCAGCCGGGTAAGTATGCCGCGCTGCTCGCGTCGCTGGTCGGCAATGACGAACAGGCGGGTTACCAGATGCTGCACGATCTGGTCGCCAGTTTGCCCAGGACTGGCGAACCGATCGAGCTGCTGGCGTTCTCCGGCATCAGCACCACGCCGGCTTCGCAACTGCGCGAGCAGGGCATGCGGCGGGCGTTGGCCGAGCTTGCGCAGGTACGCTTGCGCCAGGTGGTGTATGGCGGCTGGAGTCGCCAACGGGCCTTCGAACAGGCCCAACTGCTGCTGCAGCGCTATCCACGCGTGCGCCTGGTGTGGTCGGCGAACGACGAGATGGCGTTCGGTGCGATGCAGGCATTCGAGGCGGTTGGCCGGGTGCCGGGGCGCGATGTGCTGTTCAGTGCGGTCAACAGTTCGCCCGAGGCCTTGCAGGCTCGCGTGGATGGGCGACTGAGCGTGCTCATGGGCGGGCACTTCAGCCTGGGGGGTTGGGCCATGGTGATGCTGCATGACGATGCCCGGGGCCTGGCGCTGAACCGTGACGGGCAACACCTGTACCGCCTGCCGGTGCTGCAGGCCATCGATGCGGTGAAGGCCAGGCGCTGGCTCGAACTGAGCGCCCGTAAAGGCTATGGCGTCGACTTTCAGCGCTACAGCGCCGAGGGACGAGACACCGATTATCGCTACCCGTTCCTGACGTCACCCGTCGATTATTGAAAAACCCTGCTTGAGCAAAGGGCATTGCTGGGCTTAACTGCTTATGTGACGTGCATTCCCATAACCACTACAAGAGGTAATGCAATGGGAAACCCGACCAAGCTCCGCAAGCCTGACAGCAGTGTCGACGCCTGGGCGATCCTGTGCCTGATCGTGCTGGTTGTCGTGACCGCTGTGTATTGGGTCAGCCATCAGTAACGCAAATTTCAGACCGTGAACCGCAACTGAGCCGCCCGCGGGAGGGAATTCCGCGGGCGGATGCGTTTGGGCGGTGGTATCGCGTTTCAAGGGCAATCAGCGCCCCGTCAGGTGCATCGCCAATTGCACCAGCCCCACCAGCACCAGGATGAACACCAGGGTGAACATCACCCCCATCACGATGAAGTGGCTGGCCTTGCCGTGGGTGAAGTCGCGTGCGCGGTTCTTGCCGCTCTGCACACCGAAGGCGGCGGCGAGGATGCTGTGCAGCATCTGCCAGAAGGTTGGCGGCTTGCCTTGGCTGGAATCGTCCATGGTCGCTCCTGGAAAATCTGAGGCAATCAGCGAAAGTGTAGGCAAGAACGGCGCTCAGCGCCCGACCCGCTTGCCTCGCTGCAAGCCCACCTCCAGTGCCTGGCCGTCACGTTGTTTGCCCTGGCGCGCCAGGCTTTCGAGCTGGGGAATGAGCATGCCTTCGGGCAAGTGGCGCCAGAACCGCCCCGGCATGTGCAGGCGCAGGGCATCAGGATTCAACCGCGCCGGATTGAAGGTGGAGCGGTAGTAGGTACGCCACAGTTCGGCGCCGGGATCTTCGGCATGGCGTGCCCAGTCGATCCACTCACCTGGACATTGCCGACGGTAGTCGAGCTTGCTGCCGTCGAAACGAATGCCATCGGTGGGCGTTGCGATCAGCCAGCGTTGGCGCCCGAGGCGATCGGCAAAATGGCTACTGGCGCTTTCAAGGATGTCATGGGCGGGTTCGTGGTAGGCCACCAGGTCCAGTTGCAGGCGTTCGGCGACCGCTTCCGGCAGCGGCACGAAGCGCACGAAGGCGTGCAGGTGATGCGCCTCGCGGGAGACCTGCTGGATACGCCGCTGCAACTCGCTGCCCAGGCGATCACCGGCAAGCATTGCCGTGCGATCCCCATGGGCGACGCGCCAGAGCACTTCGTACAGCAGGTTCCAGCGTTGCGCGCCGCGATAGCGCGCCGCCTGCTCGAGTTGTGCGAGCAAGGCCGCCGGTACTCGCGGGCGGAATGGGCCGGGCCCTTCTGGCAACGGCGTGGCAATGGCGAGCAGGTCGTCCATCGGGCCCTGGCTCCAGGTCACGTCGGCCGGGTCGATGCCATGGCCGAGCAGTACCCGCGCTTGCTTGCGCCAGGTGTCGAACAGGTCGTCGCAATCCAGCGCGATCATGCCCAAAGCCCCATCTGCACCGGCGCCTGCGGCTCGCGCAGGCGTTGGCGCAACAGGCCGCTGCGCAGTTCGGCCTGGGCCGGGCGGTAATCACTGGTGACGATGAACGGACGGGCTTTTTCCAGCACGCAACGCAACTGGATCAGGTCGTCGTAGCGAATGCGCCGCTCGCGGCGCAGTGTCACCAGGCGCTGCACGCTGCGCAGGCCGATACCGGGGATGCGGGCGAGCAGGGCGGGTTCGGCGCGATTCAGGTCCAGCGGAAAGACCTCGCGGTTTGCCAGGGCCCAGGCCAGCTTGGGGTCGATGTCCAGCGCCAGGTTGCCGGCCTGGCCGAGCAGCTCGCCAGCCTTGTAGCCGTAGCCGCGCATCAGGAAGTCGGCCTGGTACAGGCGATGTTCGCGCAACAGCGGCGGGGCGGCCAGCGGCACGCTGTTGGGGCTGTCCGGAATGGGGCTGAAGGCGGAGTAGTACACACGCTTGAGGCCATAGCCCTGGTACAGCGATTCGGCGTTGCGCAGCAAGGTGCGGTCGTCGGTGGCGTCGGCGCCGACGATCACCTGGGTGCTCTGCCCGGCCGGGGTGAAGCGTGGCGCCCTGGGTTCGTTGGCCACGGCCTGCTGACCCTGGTGAATCACGCCCATGGCCTGGCGGATGGTGTGCGCCTGTTTCTCCGGGGCCAGGCGCTTGAGGCTGGCCTCGGTGGGCAGTTCGACGTTGACGCTCAGGCGGTCGGCCAGGCGCCCGGCTTCCTCGATCAGCAGTGGATCGGCATCGGGGATGGTCTTGAGGTGGATGTAGCCACGAAAGCCATGCTCTTCACGCAACAGCCGCGCCACTCGATTCAACTGCTCCATGGTGTAGTCGGCCGAGCGGATGATGCCCGAACTCAGGAACAGCCCGCTGATGCAGTTGCGCCGGTAGAAGTCGAGGGTCAGGCGCACCACTTCCTCGGGGCTGAAGCGTGCGCGAGGCACGTTGCTGGAGCGGCGATTGACGCAGTACTGGCAGTCGTACAGGCAAAAGTTGGTGAGCAACACCTTGAGCAGCGATACGCAGCGCCCGTCAGGGGTATAGCTGTGGCAGATGCCCATGCCATCGGTGGCGCCAAGCCCGTCACGCCCCCGCGAGCTGCGCTTGGGCGCGCCGCTGCTGGCGCAGGAAGCATCGTATTTGGCGGCGTCGGCGAGGATGCCGAGCTTGGCGATGAGTTGCATGGGGATGTCTCGTGATACTGGTTTTTCATACAGTATTTGCAGAGCGGTCGACTTGCAAGAGGCTTCTTGAAGTCGCCTGACGGCCTGCCAGCGGATCCGCCTTCAGAACCTGAATGCGCGTGCGGCTAACCTGAGTGAATCACTCAGCTAAGCTTGCCTGAGCTTTTGGACACCAAAGGCACGGGTGCGCGGACCAGGGGCAAGGCACATTCACGGACAGGATCGGGGCCAGCGGCGCCTCGACGGAGGGAGCATGAACAGAGGAATCGCATTCAAACCGGCCCTGGCGGGCCTGGCCCTGGCCTTTGCCCTGACGGGTGTACAGGCTGCCGAGGGCAAGCGGGTTGACGTATTGCTGGTGGGCGGTGGGATCATGAGCTCCACGCTTGCTGTCTGGCTCAACGAGCTCGAGCCCGGATGGTCGATGGAGATGATCGAGCGGCTGGACAAGGTCGCCGAGGAAAGCTCCAACGGTTGGAACAACGCCGGTACCGGGCATTCGGCGCTGGCCGAGCTGAACTACACCCCTGAAAAGGACGGCAAGATCGACATCAGCAAGGCGGTGGAGATCAACGAGTCGTTCCAGGTCACCCGGCAGTTTCTCGCCTGGCAGGTCAAGCAGGGCGTGCTGAAGAATCCACGCTCGTTCATCAACGCCACCCCGCACATGAGCTTTGTCTGGGGCGATGACAATATTCGCTTCCTGCGTAAACGCTATGAGGCACTGCAGGCCAGCCCGCTGTTCAAGCCCATGCAGTATTCGCAAGACAACGCGCAGATCGCCAAGTGGGTGCCGTTGATGATGGAGGGGCGCGACCCGAACCAGAAGCTTGCAGTGACCTGGACGCCGATCGGCACCGACGTCAATTTCGGCGAGATCACCCGCCAGTACGTGGCGTACCTGCAGACCCGCCCCAACTTCGACCTCAAGCTCTCCAGTGAGGTGCAGGACATCACCCGCAACGACGACGGTTCGTGGCATGTGGAGTACAAGAACCTCAAGGATGGCAGCACGTCGGCTACCGATGCCAAGTTTCTGTTCATCGGCGCCGGTGGCGCGGCGCTGCCGCTGTTGCAGAAGTCGGGCATCCCCGAGGCGAAGGAGTACGCAGGCTTCCCGGTTGGGGGATCGTTCCTGGTGACCGAGAACGCCGCCATTGCCGATCGCCACATGGCCAAGGCCTACGGTATCGCCTCGACGGGGGCGCCGCCGATGTCGGTGCCGCATCTGGATACCCGGGTGCTCGATGGCAAGCGGGTGATCCTGTTCGGGCCGTTTGCAACCTTCTCGACCAAGTTTCTCAAGGAGGGCTCGCTGCTCGACCTGTTCGGCAGCATGACCCTGCACAACAGTTGGCCGATGGTGCGTGTCGGGGTCCGCGAGTTCGACCTGGTGCAGTACCTGATCGGCCAGGTCATGCAGTCGGACGACGACCGCTTCGCTGCGCTGCAGACCTACTTCCCCCATGCGAAGAAAGAGGACTGGCGCCTGTGGCAGGCTGGGCAGCGCGTACAGATCATCAAGAAAGACCCTGAGCAGGGCGGGGTGCTCAAGCTTGGCACCGAGGTCGTGACCTCTGCCGACGGCAGCATTGCCGGGCTGCTGGGGGCTTCGCCGGGCGCCTCGACCGCGCCGCCGATCATGCTCGACCTGCTGCGCAAGGTGTTCAAGGACAAGGTCGCATCGGCACCGTGGCAGGAGAAGCTGCACCAGATCATCCCCAGCTACGGGCTCAAGTTGAACGAGCATCCTGACAAGGTGCAGCAGGAGTGGGACTACACCAATGAAGTGCTGCAACTGCAGCCTTTGACTTCGCCAGCGGGCTGAGCCCGGCGGGCTGGCGGCCCTGGTGCAGGGCCGCCAGATGCGTGCCGCCATGCCGCAGGCCGCTTTGCTGTTCGCTTGCTAAGATGCGTCCAATCTCAAGCACTGGACATCCTCGATGAGCGACCGCACTCCGATCATTCCCGCCTCCCAGCAAAAACTTGCCGAGCGCGCCGGTTATCTGCCGGCCTTGAAGGTCGGTAATACGTTGCGGCTGCCGGTTGCGATTTCGCGGATGTGGTGGAACTGACCACCTATCATGTCGGCTTGCGCGAGCACATGGCGGTGTTTCGTGCGGTGAAGGGCGAGCTGTTCCCGCGAGGTACCTGCCCCTGGACCTGTGTCGGTGTCAGCGAGCTGGCCCATGACGGGCTGCTGGTGGAGATCAAGTGCGTGGCGGTTGCGCGCCAGGGGTGAAATGCAGAAGGGGCGCCAACGGGCGCCCCTTCCTTTTGCTGCTTAGGCTTCAGCGTCCCATGGACGATCGCCTTTTTCATCCTTGACGCGGGTTGGCAGGCCCATCACGTCCAGCGCCTTGAGGAACGGCTCGGCGGGCAGTTCCTCGACGTTGACCATGCGCCCGGCATCCCACTCGCCACGGGCGACCAGCAGGGCTGCGGCCACCGGTGGTACACCCGCGGTGTAGGAGATGCCCTGGCTGTCGGTCTCGGCGTAGGCTTCTTCGTGGTCGGCGACGTTGTAGATGAACACTTCGCGCGGCTGGCCGTCCTTGGTGCCCTTGACCAGATCGCCAATGCAGGTCTTGCCGGTGTAGCCCGGTGCCAGGGAGGCTGGATCGGGCAGTACGGCCTTGACCACTTTCAGCGGCACCACTTCAAGGCCTTCGGCGGTCTTGACCGGTTGCTCGGAGAGCAGGCCGAGGTTCTTCAGCACAGTGAACACGTTGATGTAGTGTTCGCCGAAGCTCATCCAGAAGCGCACATTGGGTACGTTCAGGTTCTTCGAGATCGAGTGCACTTCGTCGTGACCGGTCAGGTAGAGGTTCTGCGAACCCACCACCGGCAGGTCGTCGGTGCGCTTGACCTCGAACATGGTGTTGCTGGTCCACTGGCTGTTCTGCCAGCTCCAGACTTGCCCGGTGAACTCGCGGAAGTTGATTTCCGGGTCGAAGTTGGTGGCGAAGTACTTGCCGTGGGAACCGGCATTGACGTCGAGAATGTCGATCGAATCAATGCGGTCGAAATACTGCTGCTGCGCGAGCTTCGCGTAGCTGTTGACCACACCCGGGTCGAAGCCGACACCGAGAATGGCGGTAATGTTCTTCTGCTGGCACTCCTCGAGATGCTTCCACTCGTAGTTGCCATACCAGGGCGGGGTTTCGCAGATCTTGCCCGGTTCTTCGTGAATCGCGGTATCCAGATAGGCGACACCGGTATCGATGCAGGCACGCAGCACCGACATGTTGAGGAAGGCGGAACCGACATTGATCACGATCTGCGATTCGGTTTCGCGGATCAGTGCCTTGGTCGCCTCGACATCGAGGGCGTTGAGCGAGAAGGCCTGGATGTCGGCGGGCACCTTGAGGCTACCCTTGGCCTTGACGCTGTCGATGATGGCCTGGCATTTGGAGATGTTCCGTGACGCAATCGCAATACGACCGAGTTCGTCGTTATGCTGTGCGCACTTGTGGGCCACCACCTTGGCGACACCTCCTGCACCAATGATAAGAACGTTCTTCTTCAATTTATCCCTTGCTCCTTACTGAAAGCCGGTCTTACGACAGGCTGGAAACGTAGTCTTCGAAACCGAACTCGCGCTTGACCTCGACGCTGCCGTCGAGCTGCTTGACGACGATGGCCGGCATCTTCAGACCGTTGAACCAGTTCTTCTTGACCATGGTGTAACCCGCTGCGTCGATGAACGACAGGCGATCGCCGATGGCCAGCGGACGATCGAATTGGTACTCGCCGAAGATGTCGCCGGCCAGGCACGACTTGCCGCAGACCATGTAGGTGTGCTCGCCGTCGTTGGGGGCCATCTTGGCGTTGAGGCGGTAGATCAGCAGGTCGAGCATGTGCGCTTCGATGGAGCTGTCGACCACGGCCAGGTGCTTGCCGTTGTAGAGGGTGTCGAGCACGGTGACTTCCAGCGAGGCGCTGTTGGTGATCGCCGCTTCACCGGGCTCCAGGTAGACCTGCACGCCGTACTTCTGCGAGAACTCTTTCAGGCGTGCGCAGAAAGCGTCGAGTGCATAGCCTTCGCCGGTGAAGTGGATGCCGCCGCCGAGGCTGACCCACTGGACCTTGTGCAGCAGGTGGCCGAAGCGCTCCTCGATGTGCGAGAGCATCTTGTCGAACAGGCTGAAGTCGCCGTTCTCGCAGTTGTTGTGGAACATGAAGCCGGAGATCTGCTCGATCACCGCTTCGATCTTCTCAGGGTCCCATTCGCCCAGACGGCTGAACGGACGCGCCGGATCGGCCAACAGGTAGTCGGAGCTGCTCACCTGCGGGTTGACGCGCAGGCCGCGGGTCTTGTCTTTGGACTGCTCGGCGAAACGCTCAAGCTGGCCGATGGAGTTGAAGATGATCTTGTCGCAGTTCTCCAGCATTTCCTCGACCTCGTCGTCGGCCCAGGCCACGCTGTAGGCGTGGGTTTCGCCGGCGAACTTCTGGCGGCCGAGCTTGAGCTCGTACAGCGAGGAGGAGGTGGTGCCGTCCATGTACTGCTCCATCAGGTCGAATACCGACCAGGTGGCGAAGCACTTGAGGGCGAGCAGGGCCTTGGCGCCGGATTGTTCGCGCACGTAGGCGATCTTCTCCAGGTTGCCCAGCAGCTTGGTTTTGTCGATGAGGTAGTACGGCGTCTTGATCATTTCAAAGGCCCCCGGCCAGGCCGGCCAAAAAAAGGACACGCATTGTGCCTTCACTTGCCGCATATCGAAAGAGCGCGAGGCGCATTTCGTCCGAGCTCGCAGGCTGCGTGGCGTGTGAGGGGAGTAGAGCAGGGGAATGTGACTGTCTTAATCGTTGTGGTGGGGCGGATGGCCCATACAGGTACGGCGCTGTACCAGGACTGCCCGGCGATAGGGCCATCTGCCTCGCTACATCAGTGCGGCAACCGCGCAACCACCTTGATCTCGAAATCGAACCCATACAGCCAGGTCACTCCGATCGCCGTCACGGTCGGGTACGGCGCCGGGCCCCAGAATTCCGCCCGCACCAAATCCCAGATGGCCTGGAACTTGTCTTGTGGGTCGACGATGAACAGGGTGACGTCCTGCACGTCATCGAAGCTGCAACCGGCGGCGGCGAGGATCGCATTCAGGTTGGCGAAGGCCCGGCGCACCTGGTTCTCAAGGCCCGGCTCGGGTGAGCCGTCGTCACGGCTGCCAACCTGCCCGGAGACGAACAGCAAGCCGTTGCTGCGCACGGCCGGGGAGTAGTGGTTGATGTCGTACAGGGCCTGGCGGCCAGCGGGGAATACAACGTCGCGTTGCTTCATGGTGTTTGTCCATCAGTGAGGTGATGGGGCGACTGTACGGGCCCAGACCTGTTCGATAAACGCGCCAGTCTGGTTATCATTGTTTGTTGATTCCAAGCAATCGAGGCGCAGATGGACCGGTTCGATGCAATGCGTGCCTTTGCCCGGGTGGTGGAGGCGGGCAGCTTCACCAAAGCTGCCGAGACGCTGCACATGAGTCGCACCAGTGTGACCCAGCTGGTGCAGCAGTTGGAAACGCGCTTGCGCGTGCGCCTGCTCAACCGCACCACACGCAAAGTGAGCGTGACCCGCGATGGCGAGCAGTTCTATCAGCGGGTGTTGCGCCTGTTGGCCGAGCTCGAGGATGCCGAGAGCAGCCTCAGCGGCGCTGCCGGTTTGCCGCGTGGCAAGCTGCGGGTCGATGTACCGAGCCCGCTGGCAAGCCTGGTGCTGGTGCCGGCGCTGCCGGACTTCCATGCCCGCTACCCGGACATCCAGATCGACATGGGCGTCAGCGATCGCATCGTCGACATCATTGGCGAGCACGTCGATTGCGTGGTACGTGGTGGCGAGTTGCTTGACCAATCGTTGATGGCGCGCAAGGTTGCCGACCTGCAGTTGGGGGTGTATGCGGCGCCGGCTTACCTCGAACGCCTGGGCACACCCGCCCACCCTTCCGAACTGGAGGATTCTGACCACCGCACGGTGGGTTTTCTCTGGGCGCGCACCGGCAGACCGCTGCCCTATGCCCTCGTTCGCGGAACCGAGCGGCTGCAGGTCAGGGGCACCCAGGTCTTGGCGGTGGACGACGGCAACGCCTACCTGGCAGCCGGGGTAGCGGGGCTTGGGGTGTTGTGGCTGCCGGACTACATGGCCCGTGCGCCACTGGCCAGTGGCGCGCTGGTGCGGGTGCTCGAAGATTGGCAGTTGGAGTCGATGCCGTTGTATGTCGCTTATCCGCCGAATCGGCATGTGGGCGCGCGGTTGCGGGTGTTCATCGACTGGGTGGTGGAGGTGATGGGCGCTGATCAGGGCCGTTTCCCCAACTCTGGGCTATAACCTTCAAAGGTACCCCATCGCGGAGTCGCCATGGACCTTGCCCCCCGTTCCGACAGCCATGACCTTGCCAGCACCGAACGGGCGCACAAGCCGTTCGACCTGCTGCGCTGGTATGCCTGGGTCAGCCTGGCCATCATTCTCTCGGTGGCAATGGGGCTGGGGCTGATTTCCAGCCGTTTCGTCATCGACGAGAGTGTCGAGCGCGATGCGCTGCTGACCGCGCAATTCATCACCGCGATTGCCGATGCCGAAGTGCGCCATGTGGCCATCCCCAACGTACGTACCATGGGCGAGCTGCTCGATCCGCGCCTGGACGAGGCCATGCCCGAGGTCGATCCCGAGGCCCGGCGCAAGGCGCGCGGGGAGTTTCTCGACCATATCGCCCATCTGCCGGACATGCTCCTGGCCAACATCTATGCACCCGACCGCACAGTGATCTGGTCGAGCAATCCTGCATTGATCGGCAACCTGATCCACGTCGATGAAGACCTCGACCGGGCCTTCGAATACAAGATGCGTGTCTCTGCCAGCTATCACAATTTCGAGCAGGCGCGCAGCGAGCAGAAGTTCGTGACGCCGCCGGAGCAATTGTTCATCGAGAACTACATCCCGCTGTTCGATGCCGATGGTGAACGTGTCACGGCGATGGTGGAGATCTACAAGGAGCCCCACGACCTGATCGTGCGCATCGAGCATGGCCTGATGCTGATCTGGCTGGCGATCGTGGTCGGTGCCGGGCTGGTGTACATCGGCTTGTACGGGATCATGCGGCGCGCAGCCAGGGCCCTGGCGGTGCAGCAGAAGCGTCTGGTCAACAGTGAAACCTTCGTGGCGTTGGGCGAGATGTCCTCGGCGGTGGCGCACAGCCTGCGCAATCCGCTGGCCAGCATCCGTTCCAGCGCCGAACTGGCCCAGGCGTTCGACGAGGGGCCCGCGCAGAAGAACATCAACGACATCATCGGACAGGTCGATCGCATGTCCCAATGGGTCCGGCAACTGCTGCAGTCGTTGCGTCCGCTCAATGACAGCGCGGTCCCCGTCGACCTGGCCAAGGTCCTGCATGAAAGCCTGCAGGCCTTTGCCGTCCCCCTGGCCCGCAGCGGTGTGCAACTGGACGTCCAGCCCTTGCCGGTGGTGCAGGTACTGGGCCATCCGGAACTGCTCGGGCAGATCTTCGCCAGTCTTATCGGCAACGCACTGGAGTCCATGGAGCAGGGCGGCCGGCTAAAGGTGGAAGTGGTGCGCCAGGATCGGCGGATGCTGGTACTGCGCATGTCGGACACCGGGCGGGGCATGAACGAACAGCAGCAGCGCATGGCGTTCCGTCCGTTCTTCAGTACCAAGCAGGGCGGGCTGGGTGTCGGGTTGGTGCTGGTGAAGCGGATCATGGAGCGCTTCGGTGGGGCGGTCCGCCTGAGCAGTCGAGAGGGGGGCGGCACGCGTGTGTCGTTGAGTTTCCGGATTGCCAGAGCTGATATTTTTTAGAGCTTTTATCTTTAAATATATGATTTAAATAGATTTCTGTTTATTGGGTGAAATCCCCCATATGCGGGGCAGTACTCTCTAATTTACTTGACGTTATGCTTTCAAGTGCCTGATTTAATTCGATATTTTTCTCAATAAAAAGCTGGCTGATTTTTTGCTTCACTGTTTCAAACGCTTCCAGGCCGTTACCCAATCGAGCGACCGACAGCATGCAGACCCTGCAAGACGATGCTTCCGACACCCAACATGTCTCGCCGAGTGCGTTGGCGGTTCCCCTGCGTGAATTCAACCTGTTGCGCTGGTTCTCGATCATCAGCCTGCTGATCATCGCTTCGGTCGCCGGTGGCCTGGGCTATGTCTCTACCCGCTTCGTGGTGCGCGACAGCGTCGAGCGTGACGCCATGCTCACGGCCCAGTTCATCCAGGCCATGGCCCAGGCTGAAGTGCGCCATTCGCAACTGCCCCCGGGAACGACCATGGGTGAGCTGCTCGACCCGCGCATGGATGGCCAGCACTTGCAGATCAGCGAAGCGTTGGTCAGGGCGACCCGGGTGGAGTTCCTCGATCACGTCGAGCACCTGCCCGATACCTTGCTGGCGAATGTCTATGCCCGCGATCACACCATCGTCTGGTCGACCAACAGCGAACTGATTGGCAAGCGCATCGGCGAGGACGACGACCTGCAACAGGCCTTCCATTCGCGCCAGGCGGTTTCGGCCAGCTATCACAAGGTTGATGAGGATCGTGAGGAGCAGAAATTCCTGCGTGAGCCTCAGTACCTGTTCATCGAGAACTACATTCCGCTGTTCGACACCCAGGGCGAGCAGGTGCTGTCGATGATGGAGATCTACAAGGAGCCGCAGGACCTGGTGCGGCGTATCCAGCGCGGTTATGTGCTGATCTGGGTATCGACCCTGGTGGGCGGGGCGCTGATCTACTTCGGGCTGTTCTGGATCGTGCGCCGCGCCGCGCAGTTGCTGCATCACCAGCAGGATCGCCTGGTGGCCAGCGAGACCTATGTGGCGCTGGGCGAAATGTCTTCGGCGGTGGCCCACAGCCTGCGCAATCCGTTGGCCAACATTCGCTCCAGTGCCGAACTTGCCCAGGATATCGCGAGCCCGGCGGCGCAGAAGAACATCACCGATATCATCAGCCAGGTCGATCGCATGTCACGCTGGGTGCGTGAACTGCTGGTGTCGCTGCGCCCGACCAGTGACGACCCCGAAGCCGTGGACCTGGTGGCGGCCCTGGAAGACACCCGCCTGGCGTTTGCCCAGCAGATCGAACGCAACGGTGTGCGGTTCAGCCTGGTTGGCCCACAGGCGCAATGGGTCGCCAGCCAGCCGCTGCAGCTCACGCAGATTCTCAACAGCCTGTTCGCCAACGCGCTGGAGGCGATGCCCAATGGCGGCGAACTGCGCGCCGAGGTCGGCGTTGTGGAGGGGCAGCAGGCGCAACTGGTGCTTAGCGACACGGGCAAGGGCATGACCCGGCAGCAGGAGCGGATGGTGTTCAAGCCGTTCTTCACCACCAAGCAGGGCGGGCTGGGCGTCGGCCTGGCCCTGGTCAAGCGGATCATGGAACGGTTTGGCGGCTCGGTGAGCCTGAGCAGCCGTGAAGAGGAAGGAACCCGCGTCAGCCTGATATTCAAACGTGCAGCGGGAGGGGACCATGGAGCACAGCATCCTGGTGGTCGAGGATGATGAAATCCTTGCCGACAACATTCGCACCTACCTGAATCTGAAAGGTTTCGAGGTCATGGTGTGTCACAGTGCCGAGCTGGCGCTGGAGCAGATCAAGCGCGTCCAGCCCGATGCGGTGCTGACCGACAACTCATTGCCGGGCATGAGCGGCCATGACCTGCTGCGTACCCTGGTGGCGCAGGCGCCGGCATTGAAGGTGATCATGATGACCGGTTATGGCAACGTCGAGGACGCCGTCCTGGCGATGAAGGAGGGGGCCTTCCACTACCTGACCAAACCGGTGGTGCTGGCCGAGCTCAAATTGATCCTCGACAAGGCCCTGGCCGCCGAGCGCATGGAGCGCACCTTGTCGTTCTACCAGACGCGCGAGGCGCAGAAGTCGGGGTTGCAGGCCTTGATCGGCGAGTCGCCGGTCATGCAGGGGCTCAAGCACACCCTGCGTCAGTTGCTCGATGCCGAACGGCGTATGGCCAGTGACGACCTGCCGCCGGTATTGGTGGAGGGCGAGACCGGCACCGGCAAGGAACTGGTCGCCCGTGCCCTGCATTTCGACGGCGCACGGGCCAAGGGGCCGTTCATCGAGTTCAACTGTGCCTCGATTCCGGCCAACCTGCTGGAGGCCGAGTTGTTCGGGCACGAGAAGGGTGCCTTCACCGACGCCAAGGAGCGCCGGGTAGGACTGGTCGAAGCCGCCGATGGCGGTACGTTGTTTCTCGACGAAATCGGCGAGATGGACCTGGTGCTGCAGGCCAAGCTGCTCAAGCTGCTGGAGGATCGCAGCATTCGCCGCATCGGTGCGGTCAAGGAGCGCAAGGTCGACCTGCGGGTGATCAGCGCGACCAACTGCAACCTGGAGCAGATGGTCCAGCAGGGCAAGTTTCGCCGCGACCTGTTCTTTCGCCTGCGGATCATTGCGTTGAAGGTGCCGCGCCTTTATGCCCGGGGGCAGGACATCCTGATTCTGGCCCGGCACTTCCTGGCGCACCACGGTCGGCGTTATGGCAAGCCGAACCTGCGCTTCTCAGCCGAAGCCGAAGCCCTGATGTTGGGTTATAGCTGGCCAGGGAACGTGCGCGAACTACGCAACATGCTGGAACAGACCGTGCTGCTGGCACCGACAGAGCTGATTGGCGCGCATCAGTTGAACCTGTGCCTGACCCTGGTCGACGAGCCAGTCGTACCGGCCGCACAACCTGTCTACGAACCCCAGCGTCCCGAGCCCGAGATCGGCGGTAGCTTGCCGGACATGGAGCGAGACATGGTTTGCCGCACCCTGGACCGCACCGACTGGAACGTCACCAAGTCGGCGCGTTTGCTCGGGCTGTCGCGCGACATGCTGCGCTACAAGATCGAGAAGCTGGGGTTGAGCAGGCCTGACAAGCGGCAGTGGTAGGCGTCAGGGCTTGCCGCTGCCGCCCTGGCTACCATTACCTTCCGAGCCGCTGCCATCCATGCCGGGCAGATCGCGGTTGTCGTTCTGCCGTGCTGGCGGGCTTTCCGGGTCGTTGCCCTGAATGCGCGGATCGGTATCGCGCGGCATGGGTTTCTCGACAGGATTGAGGGTGCTGTCTACACCAGGTTGCGGTGCAGGGTTGTGCGGATCGTCCGGGTAGGTGGTGCCGGTGCCAACCGCCATGGCCAGTGGTGAACAGAGCAGGGCGGCGAGCAGGCAGGTACGGGTCAGGGATCGTTTCATGGGGCAAACTCCTTTGCGCAGGACAGGGGCATCTTACTCTTGGGCCCCGTCCTGCTTAGCAAGGTGCCATTACCCCGACCGACGGTCACACCACCATCGACAACAGCATGATGAAGATGATGCCGACCACGGACAGGATGGTCTCCATCATGCTCCAGGTCTTGAAGGTCTCGGCCACGGTCATGTTGAAGTACTGCTTGACCAGCCAGAACCCGGCATCGTTGACGTGGGACAGAATCAGCGAACCAGCGCCGGTGGCCAGTACCAGCAACTCACGGTTGACTCCCGGCACCAGCTCGATCACCGGCGCGACGATACCGGCGCCGGTGATGGTCGCCACGGTGGCCGAACCTGTGGCAATACGGATCACCGCCGCCACCAGCCAGGCGAGCATGATCGGTGAAATCTCGGCTTGCACGGCCATCTGCCCGATCACGTTGCCGACGCCGGTGTCCACCAGCATCTGCTTGAAGCCGCCGCCTGCACCGACGATCAGCACGATTGCCGCGGTGGGCGCCAGGCTCTGGTCGAGCATCTTCATGATCTGCTGGCGGCTGAAGCCGCGGGCCGAGCCGAAGGTGTAGAACGCCAGCAGCAAGGCGGCGAGCAACGCGCTGATGGGGTGGCCGATCAGGTCCATCCACTGGCGCACGATATGGTCGGTGGGCAGCACCACATCGGCGAAGGTCTTGAGCAGCATGAGCGCCACCGGCAACAGCACGGTGACCAAGGTGATGGTGAAGCTTGGCAGGTTTCTCTGGTCGGACTCGCGGGCGATCTGGTCCATCAGCTCCTGGGACGGGTTGCCGGGGATATAGCGGGAGATGAAATTACCGAACAGCGGCCCGGCGATGACTGCCGTGGGCAGCGCCACCAGCAGGCCGTAGAAGATGGTCTTGCCGATGTCGGCATGGAAGATGCCGATCGCCAGCAATGGCCCTGGGTGCGGCGGCACCAGGCCATGCACCACCGAGAGCCCTGCCAGCAGCGGGATGCCGATCTTCACCAGCGACACCCCGGAGCGGCGGGCGACGATGAACACCAGCGGGATCAACAGCACGAAGCCGATCTCGAAGAACAGTGGGATGCCCACCAGAAACGCGGCGAACATCATCGCCCAATGCACTTTTTGCTTGCCGAAGGCTCGGATCAGCGTTTGTGCGATCTGGTCGGCGCCGCCGGAGTCGGCCATCAGCTTGCCGAGCATGGTCCCCAGCGCGAGGACGATGCCGACAAAGCCAAGCACGCCGCCGAAGCCGTCCTGGAACGACTTCATGACCTTGGCCACCGGCATGCCGGAGGTCAGGCCAAGGAAGCCTGCGGCGAGGGTCAGGGCGACGAAGGGATGAACCTTGAAATGGGTGATCAGCAGGATGAGCCCGACGATGGTAACCAGCGCGTCGAGCAACAGGTAGGTATCAGTAGCCAGTCCGAACATGGGGTCTATGCCTCGGTCTTGTCGTTGTTGTAATGGCGGAGCTTGAGTGAACTTTTGACGCTCGCAGGCGTCGAGACAGCGCTGTCTTTGGTGAGCCGGGAAACCGCCGGGTCAGGCAGTTCGCGCCAGAGGCCGGTCACCGCAGGGCTTTAGCCAGTCATGCACGGATTCGGCGAGTGCCTCGATCGGGCGCGTGGCGTCCAGCGCCAGCGTGAGCGGTTCGCCAAACGGTGCTTCAAGGGTCGCAAACTGGCTGGCGATCAGGCTGGCGGGCATGAAATGGCCGGGGCGGGCGAGCACCCGTTTCTCGGCCTCCTCAGGGCTCAATTCGAGAAAGACGAAGCCCAGGCCTGGCACGGCCTGGCGCAGGGTGTCGCGGTAGCGGCGCTTGAGCGCCGAGCAGGTGAGAATCGGGCGTTCGCCAGCCAGGAGAATGGCCTGCAGCTCTTCGCCCAGGCGTACCAGCCAACCGGCACGGTCGTTGTCGTCGAGGGGGATGCCGGCGCTCATCTTCTCGATGTTTTCGGCAGGGTGGAAGGCGTCGCCCTCGATCAGGCGTCCGCCGCTACGCGTAGCAATGGCCTGGCCGACGCAGCTTTTGCCGCAGCCTGCCACGCCCATGACCACGATGGCGCGAGGGGAAAGGTTCATCGATACCTCCTGCGGGGTAAGACAGCGCTGTCTCACGCTCGACGAGCAGTGGGTGCAGGCGCCACCCTCCCGGGTGTTATTGATCTTGTGATACGCAGTATGGACGCTGCGGCAATTATTACGTTGCCTGCGTTCTGAGACAGCGCTACCTTAGTGACCGTTCCCACTTCTTGCAAGTAGTAAAATTACAACATTCATGACCCGCACCGGCTCCCGCACCACAGGTCGTCCCACTCTGGCCGAAGTCGCCAGACTTTCAGGGGTTTCTCCCATTACCGCTTCGCGCGCGCTGCGCGGCGTCAGCACGGTTGCACCGGAGCTGGTGGAAAAGGTCATTGCCGCCGCCGCGAGCCTGGGCTACGTGGCCAATCCGGCCGCCCGGGCCCTGGCGTCGGCGCGCAGCCAGTCGGTGGTGGTACTGATTCCGTCCCTGTCCAACCAACTGTTCATCGACACCCTGGAGGCGATTCACGAGGTGATGCGTCCACGCGGGCTGGAAGTGCTGATCGGCAACTATCATTACGACAGCGCCGAGGAAGAGAACCTGATCCGCAACTACCTCGCCTATCAGCCCTGCGGCATCCTGCTGACCGGGTTCGAGCGCAGCGACGCTTCGCGACAGATGCTCGCCGCCAGCGGTGTGCCCTGTGTACACATGATGGAGCTTGGCGGGGAGCCGGGCGCGTTGTCGGTGGGGTTCTCCCAGCAGCAGGCTGGGCACGCCGCGGCTCGCCACCTCATCGAACGCGGGCGCAGGCGCCTGGGCTTCATCGCTGCGCAGCTCGACCCGAGGGTGATGCAGCGCGCCGAGGGTTTTCGCCAGGCGCTGCTGGAAGCGGGCTTGCAGGCACCGGAGCTGGAGATGCTGGACCCACAACCCTCATCGATCGGCCTTGGGGGCGAGCTGTTCAGTCGTTTGCTGGCCAAGGCACCGGACGTCGATGGCCTGTTCTTCTGCAACGACGACCTGGCTCAGGGCGCAGTGCTCCAGGCGCTGCGCCAAGGTGTAGAGGTGCCGCGGCAGGTGGCGATGGTCGGCTTCAACGACCTGCCGGCCTCGGCGCACATGGTGCCGCGCCTGACGTCGATCCGTACGCCAAGGGCCGCCGTGGGGCGCAGTGCCGCGCAGGCGCTGTTGAGCCTGCTCGATGGCAAGCGGGTCGCGCAGCAGCAGCAGGACATGGGCTTCGAACTGGTAGTGCGGGAAAGTACCTGACCGGGTGTGGGGGCGGTCGAAGCCCTCTGCGAAACCGTCTAATCACAAGGTGATATCAGATCGCTTGCACGGCAGCGGGGCCCATCTATGCTCAGGAAACCCCTGCGCATACAAGGAGGCCCGGCGCATGTTCGAGTACCATCGCAAGTCCGATCTGGTCGAGATTCAGCGGTGCCGCCAGGCACTGGCGGGCATGGAAGCCAAATTAGCCGCGATCAGTCGCTCCATGGCGATGATCGAGTTCGCCCCGGATGGCAGCATCCTCGACGCCAACGACAACTTCTGCGCAACGATGGGCTACAGCGCCGAAGAGATCCGCGGCAAGCACCACCGTCTGTTCTGCGACCAGACCTATGCCAAGAGCGCCGAGTACCAGCAGTTATGGCATGAGTTGCGGCAGGGCAAGGCGATCAGCGGTACGTTCGAGCGTATCGACAAGGCGGGGCGCGAGGTGTGGCTGGAGGCGAGCTACATGCCGGTGCTCGATGATAAACAGCAGGTTACCAGCGTGATCAAGGTCGCGGCCGACATCACCCGCAGGGTCAACGAAGAGCACGAGAGCGAAAGCCTGCTCAAGGCCATCGGTCGCTCGATGGCGGTGATCGAATTCACTCCCGAAGGGCGGGTGATCACGGCCAACCAGAATTTCCTCGACACCATGGGCTATCGCCTGGAGGAAGTCACGGGGCGTCATCATGGATTGTTCTGCCTGCCCCATGAGCGCGAATCAGCCCAGTACCGGGAGTTCTGGGCATCGCTCAACCGGGGCGAATATCACTCCCACCGCTTCGAGCGGGTCAACAAGCAAGGCCAGACGGTGTACCTGGAGGCCTCCTACAACCCGATCTTCGATGGCAAGGGCCGCCTGTACCAGGTGGTCAAGTTCGCCAGCGACATCACCAGTCAGGTCAGCACCCAGCAGAGCGCTGCCGATGCTGCTCACGCAAGCTCCGTGCAGACCGACGCCTGCGCGCGCAAGGGGACCCAGGTGGTGCAGCAGACGGTGCAGGTGATCGAGCAGATTTCCGAGGAGCTCAATGATGCGGCACGCAGCATCGATGCCGTGAGCAAACAGTCGGAGCTGATTGGGAAGATCGTCCTGACCATTCGCGGGATTGCCGACCAGACCAACCTGCTGGCACTCAATGCCGCCATCGAGGCCGCCCGGGCAGGTGAGCACGGGCGTGGTTTCGCGGTTGTGGCTGACGAGGTGCGCAGCCTGGCGGCGCGCACCAGCAAAGCGACGCTGGAGATCGTCGAGGTGGTGCGACAGAACCACGATCTGTCACTGACGGCGGTGGCCAGCATGCAGTCGAGCCTGTCGCGCACGGGGTTGGGCGTGGAGCTGGCCAACGAGGCCGGCACCGTGATCATGGAGATCCAGCAAGGCTCACGTCATGTGGTCGATGCAATCAGTCAGATCAGTTCGACGCTGCAATTGCATTGAGTCCCTCGCGTAGCTGATGCTCCAGGCCCTGGAGGTTTGCCTCCAGGCGCTCGAGCAATGCATCGCTGGGCGCTTCATCGGCCAGTGCTTGTTCCAGTGTTTCGCAATCGCGAACCACCCCCCTGACCTTGAGCATGCGCGCACCCCCTTTGATCCGGTGCACCAGCGTTTTCACCTGTTCCGATGTGCGGTCTGGCCCCAGTTCTCGCAGGGCCTGCAGATCTTGCGCGGTACTCTGGGCGAGTTGTTCGAGCAGACGCCGGGTCAGGTCCACGTCGCCCTGGGTGAGATGGCGCAGCTGAGCGATGTCGAAACCAGTGGCAGGTGGTGTGTCTTCGGTGAGCGGTGCCTCGGTGGTCGACGCCTGGGGCAAATGGGCTTTGAGGGTGCGCAGATCGATCGGTTTGAACAGGCATTCGTCCATGCCATCGGCCAGGCACTGTGCCTTGGCTTCGGCCTGGCCGTTGGCCGTGACGCCGAGGATTTGGCAGGGTTGCGCGCCGCGCTCGCGTTCCAGTGCGCGGATGCGCCGGGTCAGTTCGTGGCCATCCATGACGGGCATGCTGCAGTCGGTGATCACCAGATCGAACGTTTCTGCCTGCCAGAGCGCCAGTGCCACCTCGCCATTTTCAGCCAGGCGCACTTTGTGCCCGAGGGTGCAGAGTTGCTTTTCGAGGAGCATGAGGTTGGCGGGGTAGTCATCTACGACCAGAACCCGCAAAGGACCGGCCAGGTTGGTGTCGCCAGGTTCAGGCGTGGTCTGCGCGACCAGAGGCTCGGCGCTCGGCAGCGACAGGCTTATATCGACTCGGGTGCCGATACCCTGCAGGCTCTGCAGTTGCAGGACGCCGCCCATGAGCTGGCACAGCGTACGGCTGATGATCAGCCCCAGCCCGGCACCATGGCGCGCGCGCTGGCCGTCGAGTTGGGCGAAGGCCTGAAACAGCCTGTCCTGATCGGCTTCGCTGATGCCGATGCCGCTGTCCTGCACCTGCAGTTCCACCTGCAGGACACCTTTGGTTTGCGGCTGCGCGCTCAGACTGACTTCGACCTGGCCTTGCTCGGTGAACTTGATCGCATTGCTGAGCAGGTTGGACACCACCTGGCGCAGTCTTACCGGATCGACCGCGGCCCAGACCGGCGTCTCCGGGAGCCTGGTTTGCAATGTCAGCCCCTTGAGCCTGGCATTGGCTTCGAACGCGCGCAGGGTCGAACGGACCAACTCGACCAGGTCGGTGGCTACCGGCTGCAAGACCATGTGTCCGGACTCGATGCGCGAGATGTCGAGAATGTCGCCGATCAGGTCGAGCAGTCCGAGCGCGGCATCGTGTGCAGTCTGCAAACCCTGTGGGTCGCTGCGGCCTTTACGGTTGTCTTCGAGTGCCAGCTCCAGCAGCCCGATCACCGCGTTCATGGGGGTGCGAATCTCATGGCTCATGATTGCCAGGAAGCTGCTCTTGGCCTGGCTGGCACGCTCAGCATCCTCTTTGGCCACGCGCAGTTGTTCGAGCAGGCTGCGGCTGAGTGTGAGCTGCGCTTGCAGCGCTCGTTGTGCTTCGCTGCGTTGGTGGATCAGCTTGCGTAGGTAGCCGTTCCAGAACACCACACCGGCCAGCAGCAGCGTCGAAAGCACCAGTACCTGCAATACCAGCGAGCGGTAGTTGCCCCATAGGCTATCGCTGACGACGGTGCTGGTGCGCCAACGGTTGACCAATTGGTCCAGTTCTTCCGGCGGGATACTCAGCAGCGCCTTGTCCATGATCGACTGCAGTTGTGGCAGGTCAGGCGCTACCGCAAAGGCCATGGCTGTATGACTGTCGTCCTGCAAGCCGGCGATGCGCAACTTGTCCTTGAACACATGGGTCAGGTAGTAGGATGCGCTGATGTTGCTGCTGAGTGCGATATCGGCATTGCCTTTGGCAACCGACTCCATCATTGCCAACACGTTGCTGGCCTCGACCACCCGAGCCTCTGGATAACGCTGGCGCAGCGCGACATGCTGGGAACCATCACGTACGAGCGCGATGCGCTGCCCTTGAAGAGGGGTAGACGGAGTGCTGCCGCGGCGCACGACCTGCACGTTCGGGCTGACCAGGTAGGGGCGGGTGAAACGGAGGCGCGATGCACGTGGCGTGCTGTAGTCCAGAGCTCCGATCATCTGTGCATCGCCCCGTGCCACCTCATCGACCATGGCGGCTACGGAGTCGCGTTCGACGATGTCGAAACGCAGGCCGGTGCGCAACGTGATCTGTTTGAGAACGTCCAGCGTGATGCCGCTGGGTTGCTGCTGGGAGTCGTTGAAAGTCAGCGGTGCAAGGCTGGGATTGATCAGCACCCGTATCCTCGGAGCGCTGGCCAACCAGCGCTGTTCTTCACCGGTGAGCGTGGAAGGGCGCCGTTCAAGGAGCAGGCTGGTGTTGCCGCTGGACCAGCGCCGCAGGATGTTCAGGCGCTCGCTGTCAGTGATCCTTTGCAACGCCTGGTCGACCAGATTCAGCAGTCTGACGTTGTGTTGGTCCAGTGCGAAAGCGAAGGCACCTGCAGGCGTCTGGACGAAATGGTCGATGCGCACCAGGCCTTGATAGGCCCGTCCAATGGCGAAGTCCGAGCTGATGGCATCGCCGATGTAAGCATCGGCATCGCCTAGCGCCACGGCGCTAAGGCCTGCCTGGGTCGAGCTGTAGAGGGTCAGATGCGCCTCGGGGTACAGGGCTTGGACAGTCGTCGTCGGCAGGTAGTGGTCGACCATCGCCAGGCGCAGGCCGGTCAGATCCTCACTGTGTAGTTGGGGACGGTCCTGACGTGTGACGATTACCGGAAGGTCGTCGGCATAAGCTTGGCTCAGGGACAACTGGGCATCGGCCGCTTCGAAACCGTTGGAGCTGCCAAGCAGGTCGATCTCCCCCTTGTGCAGGGCTTCGATGGCCGCCGTGCGGCTGGCGAAACGGCGTACTTCGACCGGAATGCCCAATTGCTCGCCGATCAGGCCTGCATAATCCGCGCTCAATCCCTCGTAGTCGTGCGGGCTGACATTGATTTCGAAGGGCGGATAGTCAGGGCGCGAGCTGCCCAGGATCAGCACCTTGCGCTCGCGCAGCCATTGGCGGTCGCTGTCGCTCAGCGGCAGCGCGGCACTGGCGCTGATCGAGCGGGCCAACAACTGTCGTGGTTCGTTTTCGCCAGCTGCGGCGCCCGATACCAGCAGGACGGCCGCTGCCAGTAGCAGGCCGCCAAGGGTGTGCTTCATGAGCGCGAGGCTCAATTCACGTGGTTGCGTTTGGCCAGGTCGACCATTTCGACCAGCGACTCGGTCTTGAGTTTTTCGCCGATTCGGCCGCGGTAAGTACTGATGGTCTTGGCGCTGAGGTTCATGGCTGTCCCTATGTACTTGTTGTTTTCTCCCCGCGCGAGCCTGCGCAAGACTTCCATTTCCCGGTTCGACAGGCTGTTGAGCCGTACCGTTTCCGATGCCAGGGTGTTGCTGTTCACCGACATCTGCGGAAACGTCGAATAACCTTTGACCAGTGCCTTAAGCGCAAACAACAGGGCATCGAGGTCTTCGTCCTTGTTGACGAAAGCCGCGATCCCGGCATCCAGGCAGCGACGAACATAGAGGTCGGAGGACTGCCCAGTGAGTACCATGATTTTTGGCGCAGGATCGAGCAATTGCAAACGCTTGATCACCTCCATGCCATCCAGGCCTGGTAGCCCAATATCGAGAATCACCACTTTTGGGGCAAGCTGGCGTGCCATCTGTACGGCTTCGATGCCATTACCCGACTCGCCAACGACATCAAAGCGTTCGCGTTCGAGCAGGATGCGCACGGCAAGGCGAACTGTGGGGTGATCATCGACCATCAGTACGGTGGTCATGGGAAAACTCCTGTACGAAGTAATGTTCGTTCCTGACGTTATCCAGGAATGGGTCTGTAGGGCCAATCTGGCTGCAGGCACGATACGTCCATCAGAAAGCTTTGATAATGGCGAGTATAGGCGCGTTGAAAAAGCCGCCACTGGTTGGTGAAAAGTCTTACAAAAAAGCGGCGCGTGGGGCGGCGACGCCGCTCACGGGCCGGTATGGGGTGAGGATGCTCAGGTAGAGCGCAGACAAGCTGGGTGAGGTTTGTTCACGCGTTGCGTGGAGGCGGGATTGTTGATCAGCGCAGTGCCGACCCGCGTCGGGCGTTGCCGCAATTGTCCTGCGCAATTCGGGCACTGTCCCTGCAGATGGTGCTCGGCGCAGCGGCGACAGAAGGTGCATTCGAACGAGCAGATCAACGCGTCAAGGGTATCGGGGGGCAGATCTGTATCGCAACATTCGCAATTGGGGCGTAGCTCGAGCATGGCGCAACTCCGGTACGGACAGTGATGCGCCAGTGTCGGTCGCTGGACGCTGGCTGGCAATCCTCAGTCGCCGGGGCGATACAAGTGGGCGTGGCCGGCGCGGTACAAGGCCGAGTCGGCAAATGGCGCGTCGCCTAGCACGTGGCCGACGAGAATCAGCGCAGTGCGTCGGAAGCCTTTGTCGGCAACAGCGTCGACGATATCGGCGAGGCGGCCCCTGACCCAGTCCTGGTCGGGCCAGGTTGCGCGGTGGATCACTGCCACCGGGCAATCTGCCCCGTAGTGCGGCAGCAGCTCGTCGACGATGCGGGGTAGATGGCGTACCCCCAGGTGGATGGCCAAGGTACTGCGGTGGCGCGCCAGGTCCGCCAGTTGCTCGCCTGCCGGCATCGGTGAGCGGTCGCCGTAGCGGGTCAGGATGACCGTCTGGGAGATGTCTGGCAGCGTCAGTTCACAGCCGAGCAGGGCGGCGCTGGCGGCTGTGGCGGTGACGCCAGGAATGATCTGGTAGTCGATGCCCAGTTCGCGCAGGTGGCGGATCTGCTCGCCGATGGCGCCATACAGGCTGGGGTCGCCGCTGTGTACCCGGGCGACATCCAGCCCCTTTTCATGGGCGTCGCGAATGGCGGCGATGATCTGCTCGAGATGCAGTTCGGCGCTGTTGATCACGGTACTGGCCGTGTGGCCTTCAAGTACCGCGGGCGGTACCAGTGAGCCGGCGTAGATGATCACCGGGCATTGACGGATCAGGCGTTGGCCCTTGACCGTGATCAGCTCCGGGTCGCCGGGGCCGGCACCGATGAAATAGACCGTCATGGCAAGTCCTTGAAACGTGAAATGAAAAGCGATTATCCGTTGCTGGCCAGGGCAAGGGTAGCGTCACCGAGCACCTGTCGAGTGACTGTCAGGATCGGCGAGCGCTGACCCTCGTCAGCCAGTGCCAGCGCTGCGCTCTCTGCCACTCCCCAACAGCCTGTGGCGTTGAAGGCCATTTCGGAGCGGTGGCTGAGGAGGGGCAGGAATGGGTGCAGTTGCTGGGCGCTGTATAGCGTCAGGGGCAGGCCGAGTTGCTCGGCCAGTTGCCGCAGGCCGGGCTCCTGAGCCTTGAGATCGATGCTGGCGATACCACGCAAGGCGGCCAGCTTCAGGCCGTTGTCGGCCAGCGCACGGTGCAGCAGGGTTTCCAGAACCGCCGCCGGGCAACCCCTGCGGCAGCCGAAACCGACATATAGCGCGGCCATCAGGCCTGCGCGGAGCGACGGTAGAGCCAGGCGCTCAGCAGCCCCAATGCAACCCAGAAGGCTGCGTTGGTCAGCCAGGAGGCAACCTTGAACTGTGCTTCCAGCGCTTCGGGTGCCAGGCTTTCATGCACCAGTGGCTGAGGGGCGCCGATCAGGTGTGGCACGACCAGCAGCGCTGCGCCGAGCACCTTCAGCAGCCAGTGGCGCGCGAAGACCAGCAACGCCAGGCCCACCGCAGTGGCGGCGGCGGTGCCGATCCACCAGGTCTGGCGTTGGCCCAGATCGGCAGCGGCGGTGCCAGGCAGTTCAGGCGGAAGGCCCAGGGTCGGTGCCAGGCAGAACACGGCGAAGCCGCCCAGGCCCCACAACGCGCCAGTACTGACCCGACCAGGTTCGCGCAGGCTGTAGAGTGCGGCGAGGATCAGCGCGAAACCGACTGCCACTACCAGATTGCCGCCGGCAGTCGACAGCACCCGCTGCCAGCCATCTTCCGGCGACCAGGCTTCTGCGTCGTGTTCATGGCCCCCGGCACCTTCACCTGTGTGTTCGTGCTGCTCGGTGGGCGCCGCGTTTTCATAGGTTTCGGCCTGGAGGATCAGGGGCGCGACCCAGAAACTCTGCAACAGTGTCAGCAAAAGTGCGGCGAGCAGGCCACTGAAGCCTGCAGTTCGAGCGATACGCTTGATCATTGTCGGGCACTCAGTGGCAAGGGAAGGCAGCACTGTGGCGGGTATCGTGGGCAGCGTTGTGCACCGCCTCGAGATGAGAGAACCCGGCGAAGTACACCAGGCACAGGCCCAGCAGGCTGGCGCCGACCGCAACGACGAGGCGCTGGCTGAGGCTGACGGGGGTTGCGATGCTGTGTTTGGCGCTGGTGACGGACATGACGCATTCCTCTGCTTTTTTTCATGGGCGACAGGAAGCGCGGCAACCCCAGGCGAGAACCGCCCAGGGACATGCAACAGCGCCCGCCCACCGCGGGGTGTGATCACAAGACGTCGGGCCGGTCTCCGGGCTGACGAGCAGGAGCATGGCCCCTGGGGAGAGCGTCACCTTCCCATGCCGAACTGCGGACACAGTGGATCAGACGCTCGCTCGCTTACCGTTGCGGGGGCAGCACCGGACTTGTCAGGCCCATGAAGAGCCATTGACGCACCGGTTTCCCGTTTCACCCCTGCAAGGGGCACCCTACGTAATGTATTAGGAGATCACGGCCATGCTTTGGTCGTCAATTCTTGTTACGAATCGCGCAGGCGTAGCGACTGGAAATCATCAACCTGCCTTGCACGTCGCACTTTTTGGCGTTCAGGGGCTCTATGCATGGCCAGGCTGTGCCGATTTCCGGCCCGGCCGCTGACCCTGGACCCCGGTGCAGATGCCTGTTCCTGCCTATCGCCGCCGTGCCCGCCTGTCGCTGGTGGGTGTCTTGATCGCCCTGTGCGCGTGCACCGGGCAGCAGGGGCGCGACGTACTCACCCAGTTAGGCAATGGTCATCCCAGCGAGTTGTTCCAGACCAGTGTCGACCGCATGGCGACCTTGTCCATGCGCGACAACCTGCAGAGCCTGTATCTGCTGATGAACAAGCTCTACCTGCGCAACCCCAATCAGTGGAAGCAGTCCGGCTATCTGGATGCGGCCACCGCCGAGCGCCAGATCCGCCAGGCCATCGAGCAGCGCCAGCCATTGCCGCAACTGGGCGAGCGCCGTGACCTGGCGGCGCTGAGCTACGCCTTGAGCCCGGAGTTTCGTGGAGATCGAGTCGGGGCGTTCATCTATGCCATCGGCAGCATGTTGATTACCGCCCACGGTGGGCGCACCGAGTTCTACATGACCGATGCGATTGATCCACTGTTCGTCAATAACGCCGCGCGCAACATCGAAAAGGCTACCTGGATGCTCAGTCAGCGCCAGGACGCCAATGGTGTGTTGCTACTGTTTTCCAACGAAATCTCGGAGGAGGGCAGCAACCTCAGCTTTGCCGTCGAATTCGGCAAGATCGTGGCGCGCCTCGATCTGCTGGCGCAGATGCTGGATGAGCGTTATCGACGGATCGGCCTCAATTACGCGCAGAGCCTGTTATTGATGAATTTCCTGCCGGTGCAGTGATCGTTACCCGTGGTTTCACAACAATGCTTCGATCGCGCGTCGATAGCGCTGGCCGGCCAGGCTCATGCTGTTGTTGTGGCTCGCTCCCGGCACCAGGAGCAAGGTCTTGGGCTGTTGGGCCGCCTCGAACAGCGCCTCGCTGAAGCGGGGGGGCACATACCGATCATCCAGGCCATGCACCAGCAGCAGCGGCAAACCGATATCGGCGATCTTGCCCAGCGAGTCGAATTTCTGCGACAGCAGCCAGCGCACCGGCAGTGTGGTATCGGCCACTGATGCCGCCGCGTCGCCAAGGGAGGTGAAGGTGGATTCGAGAATCAGGCCGCGCGCAGGTACAGGCTTACCTTGCTGGCGTGCCTGGCGTGCGAGCTCCGAGGCAAGCTCCACAGCGACCGCACCGCCCAGCGAATGGCCGAAGATCAGGCGCTTGCCCGGCACCGGCTGCAACTGGGCGAAGCGCTCCCAGGCAATTCGGGCGTCCTCGTAAACCGTGGCTTCGGACGGCAGGTCGCCTCGGCTCTGGCCAAAACCGCGGTAGTCCACGGCCAACACCGAATAGCCCATGGCGTGCAACTGCTCGATGCGGAACATCTGGCCGGTGAGGTTCCAGCGTACGCCGTGCAGGTAGAGTATCGCCGGCGCATCGGCGCGTTTGGCCGGCCACCACCAGGCATGCAGGCTCTGGTCGTCGGTGAAGTTGCGCGGGCGCAGGTCCAGTTCCTGTACGTCGGCCGGCAGGCCCCTGAACCAACTGGCCTGGCCCGGCTCGATACGAAACACCAGTTCGCGCTCCTTGTGCTGCAAGACCGCGCAGCCCGCGGGCAGGCCCACCACCAGCAGGGCCATGGCCACCCACATGAGCCAGCGGCGTTTGAAGTGAGTGAGCAGGGTGTCGGTCATGGGTGTCATCAGGCTGCTGGGAATCGTCGTTTTTAGCAGAAGCCATGGCCTCGCTGCAGGCAATTTTTCCCGAGCGGTGTTGACACATGTTTGCAAGCTGTTTCCCCGGTGCCATCGAGGGGCTCTGCACGCTTGCCGCCGCGGGCGCCGAGGGGTAGGTTTCCCTGACCCTGCCGATGGAAGACTCACCTTGGACTCGATTACCCAAGCCGTACTCGGTGCCGCCCTGCAAGGTACGGTGCTCGGTCGCATCCAGGGCCGCCGTTCGCTGCTGTATGGCGCCGCGCTGGCCACCTTGCCCGATCTCGATGTGGTGATCCGGTATGCGGACCCCGTTTCGCAGATGACCTATCACCGTGGTTTTTCCCACTCGATCTTCGTCCTTACCGGTCTGGCGCTGCTGCTGGCGTGGCTGGTGGCCTGGGTTGGGCAAAGGCGCTGGCCCGACAAGGGATACCGTTGGCCCCGGTTGTTCGTGGCGTTCTGGCTGGTGCTGGTCACCCACCCTCTGCTGGACGCGTTCACGGTCTATGGCACGCAATTGTTCTGGCCGCTGCCGCTCATTCCCGAAAGCTGGGCGGCGGTGTTCATCATCGATCCGGTCTACACCTTGCCACTGCTGGTCGCTGTGATCTATACCGCGTGGCGAGGGCTGAGCGGGAAGGCGATACCCCTGATGACAGCAGCCCTGGTGTTCAGCACGGCGTATCTGGGCTTTGGGCTGGCCGGGCGCATGGCGGTCGAGCAGCGTTTCCAGGAGGCCTTGGGCCGCCAGGGCGTTGCGGTCGATCACCTGCGTGCAGTGCCCATGGCCTTCAACAGCCTGGTCTGGCGGGTGCTGGCCAAGACACCGGATGGTCATTACTACGAGGGCGTGAGCAGTGTGTTCGACCGCGAACCGCCCGAGATGCAGCGCCTGTCGCTGAACCTGGAGGCCGCCAAGGTGCTCGAGGGCGTCGCGCTGCACGAGCGGCTGCGCTGGTTCACCGATGACTGGCTGCGTTATGACGTGGTGGGCGATGTACTGGTGGTCACCGACCTGCGCATGGGCATTCCCGGTAACTACACCTTCCGTTTCAGCATGGCTCACCGCGACAGCCAGGGACAGTGGGTGGTCGATACCCCGGCGAACTGGCGTGGCGGTGCCGCGATGTTCAACGGCCATGACCTGGGGCTGATCTGGCGTCGTATCCTCCAGCAGCAGCCTCCGCTGCCCCTGGCGGCCTGGACCACACGCTACCTGAACCCCTCGGCGCAATCCGAGGTGGGGCACTGAACGGCCGCTCGAGCGGGCTCGACCTGGTCAAGTGGACGGCGATCCTGAGCATGGTCGCCGATCATTTGCGCTACCTGTGGCCCAGTGCCGACGGGTTGTTCGTGATCGGGCGACTGGCCTTTCCACTGTTCTGCCTGGTCATCGCCTGTCATGTCGCGCGCGGCCAGCCAGGCGTGCTGTACACCGCCGCCAACGCTCGCTACCTGAGCTGGATGCTGGCCTTCTCGATACTTGCCGAAGGCCCGTACCGGTGGCTGGACAATGGCTCGCATACGCTCAACGTCATGCCCACCCTGACCCTTGGCCTGCTGGTCGCCTGGGGGGTGAGGCACCCGCAGCCTGCTGCGCGCATTGTCGGGCTCGGTAGTGCCGGGCTGGCGCTGGTTTTCAGTGATCGACTGATGTACGGCTTGCCGGGGGTGTTGCTGCCGGCGGCCTGCCTGGTGCTGTGGTCGCGAGGTTGGCCGGGATGGCTGGTGCCCTGCCTGTTGGCAATGGGCGCCAACCTGACCAACAGTTGGTTGCGGGCACATCCCTGGCAGCCTTTTTCCCTGCTGGTGCTGGCCACAGCTGCAATGGCGGTGCCATTGGGTTTGCGGATGCTGGCCTACCAGGGGGCGTCCATCGTGCCTGTAGGGCGCTGGGCCTACGGGTTCTATCCCTTGCACTTGATGGCGATCAAGGCCTTGCAATACCTGGATCTGCCCCCATCCTAGGGAGCCTCGGATATCCAGGAACAGTCCCATGGAACCCAACCGCTTCGGCGACATCGCAGCCTTCGTCAGTGCCGTGAAGGCCGGCAGCTTCACTGCAGCCGCCGCGAGCCTGGGCCTGACCCGCTCGGCGGTGGGCAAGAGCATCGCACGCCTCGAATCGCGCATGGCGGTACGCCTGCTCAACCGCACCACGCGCAAACTGAGCCTGACCGATGAAGGCCAAGTGGCGTTCGAACGCTGGCGGCAGATCCTCGAAGACCTGGACGAAGTCGAGACCACCATGGCCCAGCGCCGCGGACGACCGACAGGCACCCTGCGCCTGACGGCGCCGCTGTCGTTCGGCCAGCGTCACGTGCTGCCGATCCTGGATGTCTACCTCAAGCAATGGCCGGAACTGCGCGCCGATATTCGCTTCACTGACCGTTTCGTCGATCTGGTGGAGGAGGGGGTGGACGTTGCCGTGCGCATCGGTGCGCCCAAGGAGGACTCGCAACTGCTGACGCGTACCGTGGCGTGGCAGCAGTTCGTCACCTGCGCTGCGCCCGAGTACCTGCAGCGCCATGGTGTGCCCCAGGTGCCGGCAGACCTCTATGGGCACGACAAGATTGCTTTTCTGGCGGGCGAGAAGGCCAGCCCCTGGCGTTTCCACACCGATGAAGGGCTGCACCTGTGCGAAGAGCCCGGGCGCTTGAACATCGACAGCTCCGAGGCCATGCTCGATGGCGCCCGCGCCGGTTTCGGGCTTATCCATCTACCCACCTACATCACCGGCAACGACTTGCGCGCCGGAACGCTGGTCGAAGTGCTCGCAGGTTTCCGGCCGCCGGCCGACCCGATTCGTATCGTCTACCCCAGCAAGCGCCACTTGTCGCCGCGGGTGCGAGGCTTCATCGACCTGCTGGTCGCCCGGTGGGAGCACGGAGTGCCGTGGGAACACTGATTGGGGAATGGAGGGACCGGGTGTAGGGCCCGCCTTGCGGTTTATCGCTCAGGCGTGGCCCGGGACACTGTGCAGTCATACCCGTCACGACTTATGGAGACGCCATGACTGCGTTGTCTGTCCTGGACCTGGTCATGATCGGCGAGGGCAAGACCCTGGCCGATGCGATCGAGGAATCCCGCCAACTGGCACGTCACGTCGAGCAGCACGGTTACGCTCGATACTGGATCGCCGAACACCATGACATGCCCGGCATCGGCTCTGCCGCCACCGCGCTGGTAATCAACGAGATCGCCAATGCCACGCGGCATATTCGCGTGGGTGCCGGTGGCATCATGCTGCCCAATCATGCCCCGCTGGTGGTTGCCGAGCAGTTCGGTACGCTTGATACCTTGCATCCGGGGCGCATCGACCTGGGGCTGGGACGTGCCCCAGGCAGTTCCGGGCCGACCGTACGTGCGTTGCGCGGCGTCGCGCCCGAGCGTGACTTTGGCCAGGATATTGCCGAGCTGCGCGACTACCTGGCCGACAACGGCCAGCGATCGGTGCGCGGGGTGCCGGGCAAGCACGAGGTGCCGGTGTGGATATTGGGCTCCAGCCTGTTCGGTGCCGACCTTGCGGCCCGGCTCGGCTTGCCTTATGCCTTCGCCTCTCATTTCGCCCCGCGCTACCTGTTGCAGGCCATCGCCCATTACCGCGCGAACTTCCAACCCTCGGCGCAACTGGCCAAGCCCTACGTCATGGTGGGCATGAATCTGTTCGCTGCAGCCAGCGATGCCGAAGCCGATTACCTCGCCAGCTCGCACCGCAAATGGATGCTCGATCTGCATGTCGGACGTCATGGCCTGCTGCCCTTGCCGCAGGAAGGTTATGTCCAGGGTTTGCCGGGCCATGAACGAGCGGTGCTGGAGCAGGTGATGGCCTGTACCATAGTCGGCGGACCGCAGCGGGTGAGGGATGGGTTGCGCGCACTGATCGAACAGACTGGCGCCGATGAGTTGATGATCGATTGCCGGATCCATGACCCGTTGGCGCGCCTGCGCTCTCACGCGTATGCGGCGCAGGCCCTTGCCGACCTGAACTGAACGCGGTGGCAGGCGCCAAAGCACGGCCTGCCATTGCCGGCCTTCACTGTGCGTCTTTCCAGCCCCCGCCCAGCGCGGCATAGAGGTTCACCTCTGCCAGCAGTTGCGCCAGCCGGTCGTTGATCAACCCCTGCTGGGCGCTGAACAGCGAGCGCTGGGCGTCGAGAAAGGTCAGGCTGCTGTCCACGCCAATGCGGTAGCGGTTGCGGGCCAGGTCGTAGTAACGCTGTGTAGAGGCCACCAGGTCGCGTTGGGCCACCAGTTGCCGCTCATACGTGGCGCGCGCGGCCAGACCGTCAGACACCTCCTGGAACGCGCCCTGAATCGATTTCTCGTAGCGGGCGACCTCGATTTCCTTTTGCAGGCGTGCATAGTCCAGGCTGGCCCGCAGGCTGCCGGCGGTGAACAGTGGCAGGTTGATCTGCGGCTGGAACAACCAGGTTCCGGTGCCGCCGTCGAACAGCCCGGACAACTCGCGACTGCTGCTGCCAGCGTTGGCGGTCAGGCTGATACTGGGGAAGAATGCCGCCCGTGCAGCACCGATGTCGGCATTGGCGGCGCGCAACTGGTGTTCGGCTTCGAGGATGTCCGGGCGACGCTGCAGCAGTGCCGAGGGCAGGCCGGCTGGCAAACCGACGATCTGTGGCGAGGCCAGCGGCAAGCTGGGCGTGCGCTCATCGAGGGGCGCGCCGACCAGCAGGGTCAGCTGGTTGATATCCTGGGCAACCTGGCGCTGGTAGCGCGCTACTGCAGCACGGGCGGTGTCGACGCTGGTCTGCGCCTGGATCTGCTGCAATGCCGACGCAGTGCCGGCGCGGCGCTGACCTTGGGTCAGGCGCAGGCTTTCCTGGTCGGCGATCAGGGTCTGGCGTGACAGTTCGAGCAGTTCCAGGTCGGCACGCCAGGTCATGTAGCTGCTGGCCACGCTGGCCACCAACCCCAGTTGCACACTGCGTCGGGCCTGTTCGCTGGCGAGGTAGGTCAGCAAGGCCTTGTCGCTCAGGCTGCGCAGGCGGCCGAACAGGTCAAGCTCATAAGCGCTCACCCCGAGCGTGGCGGCGTAGGTCTGGGTAATGGCGCCTTCACCGGTTCCGGTCATGCGCCTCGGCAGGTACTGACGCTGGCCCTTGGCGTCGGCGGACACCTTGGGCAGCAACTCCGAGCGCTGGATACGAAACTGCGCGCGATAGGCTTCGACGTTGAGCGCTGCGACGCGCAGATCGCGGTTGTTGAGCAATGCGTTATCGATCAATTGGCGTAGCAACGGATCCTGGAACACTTCGTGCCAGTCGTCGTGCTGATGGCCGTGCGTCATGTCGGCCTGGGTGGTCTCCCCCAAGGGAAATTCAGGGGCGACAGGCAGGGCGGGGCGTTGATAGTCGGGGGCCAGGGTGCAGCCGGTCAGCAACACCGCCAACAAGGCAGCAGAGTATTTGGGCATCGCGGGTTCTCTGGGGTCAGGCACCGGCCATCCATCTGGCCAGGCCGTGGCGGCCACTGACGCCAAGCTTGGCGGTGGCGCGTTTGAGGTAGGTTTCCACTGAGCTGTTCTTCACGTTCAGGCGTTGGGCCATTTCCGGCACGGTGCCGCCGGTGAGCAGCCCCAGGCAGACTTCCTGCTCGCGACTCGACAGTTGCACCGCTTCCTGGGCCAGGCGCTCGCCGAAGCCGTGGCGCAACGCATCGGGCATCGCCGCGCCTTCGCCCTGGCCGTGCACCGGGTGTTGTGCATGGTGTTCGAGCAAGGGCAACAGGGTGTCGGAGAGGCGCTTGAGCAGCGACAGTTCGCCGAGGGAAAAGGCTGTCTGGCTGGGCGGGCGATGGAAGCAGATGACCCAACGGCGGTCGCCATTGCATGACACCAGGTTGCACTGGTGCGCGCTGGGTTGCGGGTTGCCGGTGACATGCGGCGCCCTGACCTGAATGAGCAGGGGATCCTTCATCTGCAGAATGTTCTGCAACAGCGGGTGATTGGGCTGATCAGGCGGAGGAAACTCCTGGGCCAGCCCTGCGCCGCCCAGCACCTTGACCCGGGTGACGCCGGTCTGTCGGGCATCCAGGGTCCACTCGCTCAGGTCGAGCCGGTGAATCGGCACGAGGCTGTCGACCAATTGGAGCATGCGCTCGGCAAAATGAATCTCGCCGGTGCTGGCGATCAGTTCTCCCAGTTGCAGGTAGAGGCGCGCGTCGTGGTGATGTTCGAGGCTGCGGGTCAGCTTCATGTCCTGTTCATCCTTGAGTCGGGTGCTGCGCGGGCGGGTGGCGAATGGGCTCACGCCTTGGCCGGTCGAGGGTGCGCTATTCAAGCCCGGGCCCGGCGCCTGCGTCTGTAGTGGAAACCGGGGACAGAAAATGGCATCGATTCGGACAAAATGGGGGGATGAATCGGACAGGTTGAAGGCAGATCTGTCTGTATTAGTCGGCAAATTGACGTCAGAAAGCCGCTGTTGCCACCACGTTTGCCACGGCTGGCGCGGCGGGTAGGCTATAGAAGGGGCTGATATGTAGCTGATTTCCTACATAAAAATCAGCGACCGTGGACGCGCGGACGACTGTCCGGGTTTCCGGGGCCATACAGGTTACGGAAGCGGTGCTTGAATCCGCGGACGATCAACGGAGAAGGACCCTCCCAGCCCATGCCTGCCGCCGATACCTACCCCCTGACCAGTGCTCAACGGGACATCTGGCTCGACCAGTTGAGCAAAGGCGATTCTCCGCTCTATACCATCGGCGGCTATGTCGAACTCACGGGCGAGCTGCGGCCGGACACCCTGCATCACGCGTTGCAGCAACTGGTGGCGGCCAACCCGGTGTTGCGCACCGAGCTGCTGCCAGGTGCAGGTGCCGACGGCCTGCCGATGCAGCGCTTCGCCGAGCATGCCACGTTGGCGTTGCCTGTGCTGGACCTGTCGACTGAAGCCGACCCGGCAGCCGCGGCCACGGCATTGATTCAGGCGCAAATGGGCCAGGGGTATCGCTTCGACGGCACGGCACTGCTGCGTTTCGCCCTGATTCGCCTGGGCCCCGAACGTCATTGGCTGGCAACCCAGGCCCACCACCTGATCCTCGACGGCTGGGGTTTCGGGCAGATGCTCAAGGCACTGGGCGAGCATTACACGGCGCTGCTCGAGGGTGGCGAGGCGCCACGGGCCCAGGTCGGTTATGCCGACTTCATCGACGAAGACCGCCAGTACCAGGGCTCGATGCGCCAGGCCCGCGATCGCGCATATTGGCTCAAGCGCTTCGCCAGTGTGCCGGAGCCGCTGCTGGCAGCGCGTCACCATTACCGTCGAGCCACCGATGAAGCACCTTCGCGCACCTGGGTTCAGGCGTTTCCCGATGCGTTGCATGGGCGCATGAAGCGCCTGGCCGAGGCTCACCAGGCCTCGGCGTTCCATGTCCTGCTGGCTGCACTGCATGTGCTGTTCTCCCGCAGCGCACAACGCGAGGACTGGGTGGTGGGGCTGCCGCTGCTCAATCGTGGCGGTGCACGTTTCAAGGCCACGCTGGGGACCTTCGTGCAGGTCAGTGCGGTGCCCCTGGCGTTTGCCCCGACACTGAGCTTCGCCGAACTGGTGGTTGCGATACGCGATACCCTGCGCCGGGATTTTCGCCATCAGCGACTGGCCGTGAGCGAGCTGAACCGAGCGCTTGGCCTGTTGCGCGAGGAACGCGGGCAATTGTTCGAGGTGTCGGTCTCCTACGAGCAGGACGATCACGACTACCGCTACGGCGAGGCCAGCGCCCACACGGTGAAGGTCTCCAACAGCCACGAATCCACGCCCTTGGCCATCCACCTGCGCAGCAATCGCCATAATGACAAGGCGTGGTTGCATCTGGTGCATCACCGCGCCTGGCTGGCAAGCGAGGAGGCCGAGGCGTTGGCGCAGCGGCTGCTGCATATGCTCGACCAAGGCTTGGCGACACCGGCGTTGGCGGTTGCCGATTTCGACCTGCCGACACCTGCCGAGCATCGCCAGATGCAGGCGTGGAATGCGACGGGGCGCGCCGTTGGCGAGCCGGTCGTGCACCGCCGGATCGAGGCCCACGCGGCGCTGATGCCCGACGCCATTGCCGCTGTGCACGAAGGGCGCAGCCTGAGCTATGGCGAGCTGAATCAGCGGGCAAATGCTCTGGCCCTGCGTCTGATCGAACGAGGTGTGAGGCCCGAGCAGCGCGTGGCAGTGGTTGCCCGCCGTGGCCTGGATACCCTTGTGGGCCTGCTGGCGATACTCAAGGCGGGGGCAGCCTACGTACCGATCGACCCGGCGCATCCGCGCGAGCGCATCGCATATCTGCTTGAAGACAGCGCGCCCGTGGTACTGCTGACACAACAGGACCTGCTGGCGCGTCTGCCGCGCCATGAGCTGCCGCTGATCGAACTCGACGCCTGCCCGGCAGCCACGACCATTGTGGACAACCCTCGCGTGGCGGGGCTTGGGCCCGAGAGCCTGGTCTATGTGATCTACACCTCAGGCTCCACTGGCCAACCCAAGGGGGTGATGGTCGAACACCGCATGCTGGCCAACCTGGTCGATTGGCATTGCGAGGCCTTTGACCTGGGCGTCGGCGGGCACACGTCGAGCCTGGCCGGCTTTGGTTTCGATGCCATGGCCTGGGAGGTCTGGCCAGCCTTGTGTGCGGGGGCGACGCTGCACCTGGCGCCCAGCAGCGACGGTGGCGAAGATATCGACAACCTGCTGCGCTGGTGGCGTGCCCAGCCACTGCAGGTCAGTTTCCTGCCAACCCCGGTGGCCGAACACGCGTTCACCCAGCACGATCACCCGACCCTGCGTACCCTGCTGGTGGGGGGGGATCGGCTGCGCAGCCTGTCGCGTGAGCGGGCGTATGCGGTCATCAACAACTACGGCCCTACCGAAGCCACGGTGGTCGCCAGCTCCGGGCGGGTGACGGCGGGTGGTGCGCTGCATATCGGCACGCCTGTGGCCAATACCCGGCTGTATGTGCTCGATGCGCAGCTCAAGCCATTGCCGGTCGGTATCCCGGGCGAACTCTATGTAGCAGGCCTGGGGGTCGCCCGCGGCTACCTTAATCGCCCGCAGATGACCGCCGAGCGTTTCCTCGACGACCCGTTCAGTGAAGAGGTCGGTGCCCGGATGTACCGCACCGGCGACCGCGTGCGCTGGCTTGCCGACGGCACCCTGGAGTACCTGGGGCGCAATGACGATCAGGTGAAGATTCGCGGTGTACGCGTCGAACTCGGTGAGATCGAGGCTGCGCTGACCCGTCACCCGCAGGTGCGCGAAGCGGTGGTGCTGCTGCGCGATGGGCAACTGCAAGCCTGGTTCATTGGCGATGCGGTTACCCCCGGCGACCTGCATGAGCACCTGCGCGGGCTTCTGCCGGTGGCCTTGCTGCCAGCCGGCTACCAACGCATCGAGCACTGGCCGTTGACCGCCAACGGCAAGCTCGACCGTCGCGCCTTGCCGGCGCTGGATGAAACCGCATCGGTACGTCGCGCCCATGAAGCGCCTCGCGGCGACGTGGAGGTTCGCCTGGCTGCGCTCTGGAGCGAACTGCTGGGTGTGCAGCGCATTGGCCGTCACGACCACTTCTTCGAGTTGGGTGGCCATTCGTTGCTGGCGGTGCAACTGGTCGAACGCATGCGCCAGCAGGGCCTGCAGGCTGACGTGCAGGTGCTGTTCGGCCAGCCGACCCTGGCAAGCCTGGCCGCCGCCAGCCAGCGTCTGCTCGCGCAGGTGGAGGATAACCGCGTACCCGCTGACTGCACCCATATCACACCGGCGCTGCTCAGCCTGGCTTCGCTGACCCAGGGCGAGATCGACGCCATTGTCGCGGGCATACCGGGTGGCGCAGGCAATGTGCAGGAAATCTACCCCTTGGCGCCATTGCAGCAGGGGCTGCTTTATCACCACCTGCGCGACAGCCATGACCCTTATCAGCAACAGGCGCTGTTCGCCTTTACCGACCGCACGGCGTTCGAGGCATTTGCTCACGCGTTGCAGCAGGTGGTCGAGCGTCACGACATCCTGCGCACCAGCCTGGCTTGGGAAGGGCTCGAGCAACCGCAGCAAGTGGTCTGGCGTCAGGCGCAACTGCCCGTCGAGGTGTTGCGGATCGGGCCGGGCGACACGGCGCAGGAGTTGTCTGCACATTACTCAGCGGCCCAGCGCCCGCTGGACCTGCGTCATGCGCCGATGATGGCGCTGGCGGGGGCTGAAGACCGTGAGCACGGTCGTTGGCTGGGGTTGTTGCGCTTCCACCATCTGGTCAACGATGCGGTGTCGGTGCAGGTGTTGCTCGGCGAGCTTCGGGCCTTGATGAGCGATCAGGGGCATGCGCTGCCGGCGCCTGTGCCTTATCGCAACTACGTCGCGCTCAGCGGCGCCGAGGTGCGGCAGCAAGGGCACGAGGTGTTCCTGCGGGCATTGCTGGCAGGTGTCGAGGCACCGCCGACGTTGCCGGGGATAGTAGAGGACCAGGTGCAGGCGGACGCGCTGGAGAGCCTCGCGCATGAGGCTCCGCTGGTGCTGACCGAGGCCTTGCGCCGCCTGGCCAGGCAGCAGGATGTCGGGCTGGCCAGCCTGTTCCACCTGGCTTGGGCGCAGGTGCTGGGGGCACTGGGCGGTCGTGACGACGTGGTGTTCGGCAGCGTGTTGCTGGGGCGGATGATGGCGGGTGAGGGGGCCGACCGAGCGTTGGGCATGTTCATCAACAGCTTGCCCCTGCGGGTGAGCCTGGCGGGGCGCAGCGTGGCGCAGGCGCTGGCCGACACCCATGCCGGCCTTGCCGGGCTGTTGGGCCATGAAGACGCACCCTTGCTGCTGGCCCAGCGTTGCAGTGGGCTGCCAGCGGGTGTGCCGCTGTTCAATAGCCTGATCAATTTCCGCCATGGGCTGGCGGCCGAACAATCGACGTTGCCAGGGGCTCGCTTGTTGGAGGCCAGCGAAGTACACAGCCATGCGCTAGTGCTGTCGGTGGATGATCAGGGTGAGGCCTTGCACCTGAGCGTTCGTGCGCCGCGAGCATTGGGTGCAGCGCGTGTGCTGGCCTATCTCGAACGTACCCTCGAGGGGCTGGCCGAGGCGCTGGAGCAGGGTGGTTCGGCACCGATCGAGCAGTTGTGCAGTGTGCCGGAGAACGAGCTGCACCGGCTGCTGCACGACTTCAATGCCACCGAGGAGCCCCATGAATTGATGCACAAGACCCTGCCGGCGCTGTTCCAGGCCCAGGTGCTGCGCACGCCCGATGCCGTGGCGCTGCAGACCGACGAGGCGACGCTGAGCTACCGTGAACTCGACGAGCAGGCCAACCGCCTGGCCCATCACCTGGTGGCCCTGGGCGTACAGCCTGACACGCGAGTCGGCGTCTGCATCGAGCGCGGCCTGTCGCTGCTGGTCGGGCTGCTGGGCGTGCTCAAGGCCGGCGGTGCCTACGTGCCGCTGGATCCTGGTTACCCGGATGAACGCCTGCGCTACATGGTCGAGGACAGTACACCGCTGGCAGTGCTGGTCCACGGGGCCACACGTGGCCTGTTCGATCCGTTGGCGGTGCCGCTGGTGGATCTCGATCAGGGTGTCTGGCAAGCGCAGCCTGCCCAGGCCCCTCAGGTGCCGACACTGACGCCTTCGAACCTTGCCTACGTGATGTACACCTCCGGCTCGACCGGCATGCCCAAGGGCGTGATGATCGAGCACCGCGGGCTGGGCAACCTCATGCACTGGGGCTCGACCATCTGCCCGCCGCGTCCGGGCGATGCGCTGTTGCAGCGTGCGCCGTTCAGCTTCGACGGTTCGGTCTGGGAGTTGTTCTGGCCGTTGTGCGCAGGCTTGCGCCTGGTGCTGGCCCGCCCTGACGGTCATCGCGATCCGGCTTACCTGGTCCAGCTGGTCCAGGCTCGCCAGGTCACCACGATCAAGTTCGTCCCGGCATTGTTGCACCAGTTTCTCGAGCAGCCGGGCGTCGAACGCTGTACGAGCCTGACCGACATCTTCTGTGGCGGGGGGGAGTTGACCTTGACGCTGACTGCCAGCTTGCGCCAGCGCCTGCCGCAGGTGCGCTTGCACAACGTTTATGGGCCCACCGAGGCTACGGTCGACAGCACGGCCTGGACGCTCGAACCGGATCAACCGCTGCCGAGCACGCCACCGCCGATCGGCCGGGCGATCGCCAACACCCGGCTCTACGTGCTGGATGCCCATGATCGGCCGGTGCCACTCGGCGTGGCAGGTGAGTTGCACATCGGCGGCGTCGGTGTGGCACGCGGCTACCTGGGGTTGCCGGTGCTGCAGGCCGAGCGCTTCATCGACAGCCCGTTCGTCGAGGGCGATCGGCTGTACCGCACCGGGGACCTGGTGCGCTACCGCGAGGATGGCGAGCTGGAGTTCCTCGGGCGCAACGACTTCCAGGTCAAACTGCGTGGTCTGCGCGTAGAGCTGGGTGAGATCGAGGCCCTGCTGGCCGGGCATCCCGCTGTGGGCCAGAGCGTGGTATTGGTGCGCGACGAGCGTCTGGTCGCCTACTTCACCTGCCGGGAGGGGCAACCCGCCCCGGCACTGGATACGTTGCGCAGCCACCTGCTGGCGCGGCTGCCGGAGTACATGGTGCCCTCGGCCTTCGTCGCCCTGGCCGACATGCCGCTCAGCCCCAACGGCAAGATCGACCGCAAGGTGCTGCCTGAGCCTGGAGCGGAATCGGTGATCAGCCGCGTCTACACGGCGCCACGCAACGCACTGGAGCAGACCCTGGCGCAGATCTGGAGCGAGGTGCTGAAGGTCGAGCAGGTTGGGCGGGACGACAACTTCTTTGAACTGGGCGGGCATTCACTGCTGGCGGTGAATCTGGTGGCGCGCATGCGCCAGGCGGGGTTGCAGGCCGACGCACGTACCTTGTTCCGCCAGCCCACGTTGGCGGGCCTGGCGGCCAGTACCGGGTGGGACAAGCCGCAGGTCGAGATCGCGGCCACCACCATCCCGGGGCTGAAGGCACGAGGCAGGATCTGAGGCGGGCAGGGGCTGCGTGGCAGCCCCGCACTCACTGTGCCGGCGAATGACTGCTCCACTGTGCTTGACCCCATGGCGCCAGGGGGTAAGGCTACCCGGGTCCGCATGGAGAAAAAAATGGACCTGTCGAGCCTGCTGCTGTTCATCCCCGCCTGTTTCGCCCTGAACATGGCGCCGGGGCCTAACAACCTACTGTCGCTGCACAACGCCAGCCGCCACGGCTTGCGCACTGCCTGCCTGGCAGGGGGCGGGCGTATCCTCGCCTTCAGCGGCATGATCACCTTGGCGGCGATGGGGCTGGCGGTGGTGCTACATACCAGCGAATACCTGTTCCTGAGCATCAAGCTCATGGGCGCGGGCTACCTGTTCTATATCGCCTGGCAATTGTGGCGGGCGCCCGTGGCAGAGGTGGCCCATGCCGGCGGGCAGTCGCGCGGCACCTGGAGCCTGGCACGCCAGGAGTTCTGGGTGGCGGCGGGCAACCCGAAAGCGATCCTCATATTCACCGCCTTCCTGCCGCAGTTCGTGTCGGTCGGCAGTACCACCCCGGTGAGCGAGCAGTTCCTGTGGCTGGGGTTGTGGTTCCTGTTGCTGGAATGGGCGGCGATCGCGATCTATGCGGCGCTGGGTGCCTACCTGCAGCGCTGGTTCAACCAGCCGCGGCCACGGCGGCTGTTCAACCGGATCAGCGCATCGTTGCTGGGATGCGCAGGGCTTGGCTTGCTGGCGGCGCGGCGATAGCCCCTCAAGATAGCCCCTCAACCGGTCTTTTCGCAGGTATCGACAGGCAAAGCGGCTTGCTCGCGCAGCGCCGACGCCACGACGAACGCCAGGGCCACCAGTGTCAGGACCGGCAGCATCGCCAGGCGCAAGCCATGATGTTCGCCGATAAAGCCCAGCAGGGGCGGGCCGACCAGAAACGCCAGGTAACCTGCCGTTGCTGCCAGCCTGACGCGTTGATCGCTGTGAGCACCACTTTCCCCGGCTGCCGAGATCGCCAGGGGAAAACCCAGCGATGCGCCAATGCCCCAGAGCATCACGGCGGCTGCGGCGATCCACTGCACGTCGCAGAACACCACCAATGCCAGGCTGGCTGCGCCAAGCAGTGCGCTGGCGCGCAAGGTGAGCGTCCGGCCAAAGCGGCGCACCACCGGCGCACCGGCGAATCGACCCAGGGTCATGCCCAGGGTGAATACCAGGTAGATCAGCGTGCCGGTGGTTTCTGCGAATCCGTGGCCGTCGATCATCAGCAGCGGCAGCCAGTCATTGGCTGCACCCTCGGCCAGCGCCATGGCCAGCACCACGAAGCCGATCAGCAACAGGCGTCGGTCGCTGAGCAGGGCGCCCCAGGCAAACTCGGCTGTCTGCGTTGTCGGTTGATTCGCTGCTCCTTCACTGGCCCGAGGGGCGTGAGGGGCAAGGGCCAGGGTCACCACGGCCGAAAGCAGTGCGGCGACGATCAGATGCAGGTCCAGGGGCACCTGCAGCGCGGTCATGCCCATGCCGGCCAGCGCGCCCACCAGGGTGCCGAGGCTGAAGAAACCGTGCAGGGTAGTCATGATCGGTGCATCGATTTCCCGCTCCACGGCTGCACCTTCGATGTTCACTGCGATATCCGCCCAACCCATGCCGATGCCGTAGATGAACAGCCCGGCAAAGGCGCACCAGGCACTGTTCAACTCGCTGCTGCCGGCCAGCACCAGCATGCCTGCGGACAGCCCGAGCAGGCCGGTGCGCATCATCCGGTGTGCACCAAAGCGGGCGATCAGGCGTCCGGCACTGAGAATCCCGCACATCGCTCCGGCTGAAAATCCGAACAGGATCATCCCCATCTGTTCGGTGGAGGCCGACAGGCCGTCGCGCAGGGCAGGGGTGCGGGTGACCCAGCTGGCGAGGGTCAGGCCAGGGAGCAGAAACAGCAGATACAAGGCGTAGCGGGCCAGGCGGTAGTTGTCGGGCATGGTACAGACTCGTTGGAAAGGTTTCGTACGGGCGTACGAATAAATCGTACGGATGTCCGAAAAGGGCGTCAATCCTGTATTGAGTCGTGTGCTTGCTGAATGTTCAAAGACTCCAGAGGCAACCGGCGCCTGGCCGGTCGCGGTCAGGAGAACAGGTCGGCGCCGGTGGATGCCGCGTCCAGCATCGCCTGCAACTCGGCTACCCGGCGCTGGTGACGGGCGATGGCCGCAAGGTGTTCATCGATCTGCTGGCGAATGACTGCCGGGTCTTCGGCCTTCCTTGAGAGCCGCTCGATCCGCCTGGACAAGCCAACCTTCTTGTCGGCCTCCAGGCGTGCCGACTCGTCCATCTGGGCGATGAGTGCCTGCAGGTCGTCCAGGCCATGGACGTTGCAGAACAATCCCGTCGCCTGGCGGTAAACCACCGACTTTCGGGCTCTGTCCAGCAGTTCGAAGACATTGCTCAGGGTGCCGGGGCTTTTGCCGTCCCAAATCATCAGGCCGAAATCGGCGGCTTCTGCCATTTCCAGGTCCTTGGCAGTGTAGAACGCGCGGCCCTTGGCATTGGCGGGTGGGCAGACAGCCACGAGTGGCCATGCACCAAGATTGTGGCGAGGCGTGTCACCGGTGCAGTACACCGTGACAGCGGCGTACTGGCGTTTGGCGAAATACTGCTGCACGCATTTGTCCACGCCTGCGGCATCACCGACCAGCACTTCGTGGCCACTGGCAACGATATTGTCGAGTCGCCG
>NZ_JABWRO010000031.1:0-45200 GCF_014268985.1 Pseudomonas sp. RW10S2
TGTGGGAGCGGGCTTGCCCGCGAATGGGGCCCTAAGGCCCTACACAGCTGTCATTACTTGACGACAACCTTGCCCTTCATCATCGAGATGTGGCCCGGGAAGGTGCAGAAGAAGCTGTAGTCGCCACCGGCTTCGAGCTTGGTCGCATCGAACTTCACTTCGGTTTCCTTCTCAGGCGCGCCGATCATCTTGGTGTGGGCGATGATCGCGGCGTTGTCAGCCTTGATGTAATCCTTGTCCAGCCCTTGGGACATACCCTCATTGGCGATGGCCTGCATGTCGGCGGTCTTGCTGATCACCAGGTTGTGACCCATGACGTTCTTCGGCAGGCTGCCGGAGTGGGTCAGCTTGACGGTGAACTCCTTGCAGCTCTTGTCGACGGTGAACTCCTTGGTGTTGAAGGACATCTGGTCAGTCGAGTCGACGGTCACCGAGCACTCGGCGGCGAACACAGAAGCGCTGGCGAGGGTCAGCAGGGATACCGCTACAGCTTTCGCAAACATCGTGAATCTCCTTGGCAGGGTTTTATCAATTGCGAGACTGCCTGAAACCGGCCAGACCCTTGCTGATTTGAGTCAAGGGCCATCAATGAGCCAGCCAGTAGTATTGTTCAATGGATTGTATACAAACAATCTAAGAGCACATCATGCCTGCTTGATAGACGATGGGACAACCTCTCATTTAGGAGCAAGTGCCATGAATCTCGGAAATTTCATGCGCGGCCTGTTGGCTGCCTATGCGTGCGGCGCAACCGGTGCTGCGGTCTATGAGTTCGCCCGACCGGAGTGAATTCGACGCTTGGAGCACGCGCCATTGCGCCTTACCCTGTGTGCCCCACTGCCTGCGCAGTGGGTGAACTGCACTGGAGATAAGCAATGCCCGTACGTTCCGTCTGTGTCTTCTGCGGCGCCAGCATCGGCGCCAACCCAGCCTATCGTGAAGCCGCCATCGCCCTCGGCCAGGCCATCGCCCACCGCGGCCTGACCCTGGTCTACGGCGGTGGCGCCGTCGGCCTCATGGGCATCGTCGCCGATGCTGCCATGGCGGCAGGTGGCGAAGTCATCGGCATCATCCCGCAGAGCCTGATGGACGCCGAGGTTGGCCACAAAGGGTTGACGCGCCTGGAAGTGGTCGACGGCATGCATGCTCGCAAGGCGCGCATGGCCGAACTCAGCGATGCCTTTATCGCCCTGCCGGGTGGGCTGGGTACGTTGGAGGAATTGTTCGAAGTCTGGACCTGGGGCCAACTGGGCTATCACGCCAAGCCACTGGGGCTGCTGGATGTGAATGGCTTCTATGAAAAGCTTGGCGGCTTCCTCGACCATATCGTCGAGGAAGGTTTCGTGCGGCCGCAGCACCGGGCGATGCTGCTGCTCGGTCAGCAGGCGGATGAGTTGCTCGATGGCATGGACAGCTTCATCGCCCCGGTGGCACCGAAGTGGGTCGATCACAAGCCTGATTGACAGCTTTTACAGAACCTGTGGGGGCAGCGCTTCGCCCCCACAATGCTCCATGCAGACTTGGAGGTCAGCGCGGGATAACGGGCTGACGCGGCTTCTTCTTGCCACCGCCCTTGGCCGCTTCCTTGCGCTCCTTGGCCGCCTGCTGGTTGCGGGCGAATGCCTCGGCCTTGGCCTTCTCGCGCTTGTCCCACGGCTTGCTGCCATCGCTGGCACGCGGCGGCAGGCCGTTGTGCTGGGTGAGGATCTTCTGCTCCTTGGCCACCTTGTGGCTACCGGCAGGCGTCGAGTTCTTGCGACGGGCGCTCTGGTAGCTGTCGGTCTGCGGCTGGTGCAGCGGGATCAACTGGTGCTTGCCCGGGCCGATCAGGTCGGCGCGGCCCATGCGGGTCAGCGCTTCACGCAGCATCGGCCAGCCCTTCGGGTCGTGGTAGCGCAGGAATGCCTTGTGCAGGCGGCGCTGCTCGTCGCTCTTGACGATCTCCACACCCTCGCTCTTGTAGGTGACCTTGCGCAGCGGATTCTTGCCCGAGTGGTACATGGCCGTGGCCGAGGCCATGGGCGAAGGGTAGAACGCCTGCACCTGGTCGGCGCGGAAACCGTTGCCCTTGAGCCACAGGGCCAGGTTCATCATGTCTTCGTCGGTGGTGCCTGGGTGCGCCGCGATGAAGTACGGGATCAGGTACTGCTCCTTGCCCGCTTCTTTCGAGTATTTCTCGAACATGCGCTTGAAGCGGTCGTAGCTGCCGATGCCCGGCTTCATCATCTTGTCCAGCGGACCACGCTCGGTGTGCTCCGGGGCGATCTTGAGGTAGCCACCTACGTGGTGGGTGACCAGCTCCTTCACGTACTCCGGCGACTCGACCGCCAGGTCGTAACGCAGGCCCGAGGCGATGAGGATCTTCTTCACCCCCGGCAACGCGCGAGCCTTGCGGTACAGCGAAATCAGCGAGCTGTGGTCGGTGTTGAGGTTCTCGCAGATCCCCGGGAACACGCATGACGGCTTGCGGCAGTGCTTCTCGATCTCGTGGCTCTTGCAGGCGATGCGGTACATGTTGGCGGTCGGGCCGCCCAGGTCGGAGACCACGCCGGTGAAGCCCGGCACCTTGTCACGCATCTCCTCGATCTCGTGCAGGATCGATTCGTGGGAGCGGTTCTGGATGATGCGGCCTTCGTGCTCGGTGATCGAGCAGAAGGTGCAGCCGCCGAAACAGCCACGCATGATGTTCACCGAGAAACGGATCATCTCGTAGGCCGGGATACGCTCCTTGCCGTAGGCCGGGTGCGGCACGCGCGCGTAGGGCATGCCGAACACGTAGTCCATTTCCTCGGTGCTCATGGGAATGGGTGGCGGGTTGAACCACACATCCACTTCACCATGCTTCTGCACCAGGGCACGGGCGTTGCCCGGGTTGGTCTCCAGGTGCAGCACGCGGTTGGCGTGGGCATAGAGCACCGGGTCGTTGCGTACCTTCTCGAACGATGGCAGGCGGATCACCGACTTCTCGCGGGTCACGCGCGGGCTGTCGAGAATCTGTACGACCTTGGCTTCGTTCGGGTCTTCCACCTCGCCCTTGGCCTGCTCGATGGCGCAGGCCTGGGTATCCTGGGTGTTGACGTAGGGGTTGATGATCTTGTCGACACGGCCCGGACGGTCGATGCGGGTGGAGTCGATCTCGTACCAGCCCTCGGGGGTGTCACGACGGATGAACGCAGTGCCACGCACGTCGGTGATGGATTCGATCTTCTCGCCGTTGGACAAGCGCTGGGCAACCTCGACCACCGCCCGCTCGGCATTGCCGAACAGCAGGATATCGGCGCTGGCATCGACCAGGATCGAGTGGCGGACCTTGTCCTGCCAGTAGTCGTAATGGGCGATGCGGCGCAGCGACGCCTCGATGCCACCGAGCACGATCGGCACGTGCTTGTAGGCTTCCTTGCAGCGCTGGCTGTACACCAGGCTGGCACGGTCCGGACGGCTGCCGGCCAGGCCACCAGGCGTGTAGGCGTCGTCGGAACGGACCTTCTTGTCGGCGGTGTAGCGGTTGATCATCGAGTCCATGTTGCCGGCCGCGACACCGAAGAACAGGTTCGGCTCGCCGAGCTTCATGAAGTCGTCTTTGGACTGCCAGTTCGGCTGGGCGATGATGCCGACGCGAAAGCCCTGGGCTTCCAGCAGGCGGCCGATGATGGCCATGCCGAACGACGGATGGTCGACGTAGGCGTCACCGGTCACGATGATGATGTCGCAGGAGTCCCAGCCGAGCTGATCCATCTCCTCCCTGCTCATTGGCAGGAAAGGCGCTGGCCCGAAGCATTCGGCCCAGTACTTGGGATAGTCGTAGAGTGGTTTGGCTGCTTGCATGTCAGTGACCGGTTCTGGTGTGCAGGGAAATCGCGGGCGCGGAATATAGCACAAATTTTGACCAAATCCGACGGTGGCGGTCGGAATCATAGTGATCGCCCAGAAAAACATCGCCCTCTGTGGGAGCGGGTTTACCCGCGAATGCGATGGCGGGTTCAACCTCGCATTCGCGGGTAAACCCGCTCCCACAGAGGGGCCGATTCAGTTCCGGGTGGTTACTCGTCGTCGTCGAAGTTGTACATGCCCGGCGCGAGGTTCTCGAAGCGGGTGTACTTGCCGATGAAGGCCAGGCGTACAAAACCGATCGGGCCGTTACGCTGCTTGCCGATGATGATTTCCGCCACGCCCTTGTGCTCGGTCTCTGGGTGATACACCTCGTCACGGTAGACGAACATGATCACGTCGGCGTCCTGCTCGATTGCACCGGATTCACGCAAGTCGGAGTTCACCGGGCGTTTGTTCGGACGCTGCTCCAGAGAGCGGTTGAGCTGGGACAGGGCGATGACCGGGCAGTTGAATTCCTTGGCCAGGGCCTTGAGCGAGCGCGAGATCTCGGAAATTTCGTTGGTCCGGTTGTCACCAGCCGAGCCAGGGATCTGCATCAGCTGCAGGTAGTCGACCATGATCAGCGCGATCTCGCCGTGCTCGCGCGCCAGGCGGCGGGTACGAGCACGCATCTCCGAGGGGCTGATCCCGGCGGTGTCGTCGATGAACAGCTTGCGGTCATTGAGCAGATTGACCGCCGAGGTCAGGCGCGGCCAGTCGTCATCGTCGAGCTGGCCGGAACGGACCTTGGTCTGGTCGATGCGCCCCAGCGACGAGAGCATACGCATGATCAGTGATTCGCCAGGCATCTCGAGGGAGAACACCAGCACGGCCTTGTCGCTGCGCAGCACCGCGTTCTCGACCAGGTTCATGGCGAAGGTGGTCTTGCCCATCGACGGACGGCCGGCGACGATGACCAGGTCGGCGGGCTGCAGGCCGCTGGTCTTCTCGTCCAGGTCGGTGAAGCCGGTGGACACACCGGTGATGTCGCTGTCGGAGTTGAACAAGGTGTCGATGCGGTCGATGGCCATGGTCAACAGCTCGTTGACCCCCACCGGGCCACCGGTCTTGGGCCGCGCCTCGGCGATCTGAAAGATCTGCCGCTCGGCGTCGTCGAGAATCTCTTCGGCGTTGCGCCCTTGCGGGTTGAAGGCGTTGTCGGCGATGTCGGTACTGATGCTGATCAATTGGCGCAGCGTCGCCCGCTCGCGGATGATCGCGGCGTAGGCCTTGATGTTGGCCACCGACGGGGTGTTCTTGGCCAGCTCGGCCAGATACGCCAGGCCACCGACCTGGGTCGATAGGCCTTCCTTGTCCAACTGCTCGTGCAGGGTGACCACGTCGAACGGCTGGTTGGCATCGGCCAGCTTGTGCACGGCACGGAAGATCAGGCGGTGGTCATGCCGGTAGAAATCGCCATCGGACACCTGGTCCAGCACTCGCTCCCAGGCGTTGTTATCCAGCATCAAGCCACCGAGCACAGCCTGTTCGGCCTCGATGGAATGCGGCGGCACCTTCAGGGCAGCGGTTTGCAGGTCGAGCTGTTCGGGATTGGTAATCTCGTTCATGGCCACGCAAGAATTCTGGGGGTTCAAAAAGACAAAGGGCACGGCCTGAAAAACAGGACCGTGCCCGATGTTAACCGGCTGGCCCGCGAGGGGCCAGTCAGTCAGCGCAGCTTAGGCAGCTACGACGACCACACGTACGGTGGCTTCAACGTCGCTGTGCAGGTGCACGGCTACGTCGTATTCGCCAACCTGACGGATGGTGCCGTTCGGCAGACGAACTTCAGCCTTGGCCACTTCAACGCCGGAGGCGGTCAGGGCATCAGCGATGTCGTGGGTGCCGATCGAACCGAACAGCTTGCCTTCGTCGCCAGCGGTGGCAGTGATGGTCACTTCCAGCTCGGCCAGTTGGGCAGCGCGGCTTTCAGCCGAAGCTTTCTTGTCGGCAGCGGCTTTTTCCAGCTCTGCGCGACGCTCTTCGAATGCAGCCAGGTTAGCGGCGTTGGCAACGGTGGCCTTGCCGAATGGCAGCAGGAAGTTACGGCCGTAACCAGCCTTAACTTTTACTTTGTCGCCCAGGTTGCCCAGGTTGGCGACTTTTTCCAGCAGGATCAGTTCCATTTGGTAAAACCTCTTAACTTTTAACCTTCACCGTTCGCGGAATCATTCCCCTTGGGGGAGTGGCGACCGCGAAAATCAATCAGGCTGTCGACAATGGCCAAGACCACGAGCAACGGATAGGTCAGCTGCATGAACAGCACCAGCGTGACGTACAACCCCACCAGCCAGAACCTGGCCAGGCGTTTCTGGGCCACCAGCCCATGCAGCAGGGCGATGCCCGCGAACATGAGCGGCACACTGCACAGCGGCGTAAGCAAGGCGACGGCGGAACCGAAGTTCGGCCCGAACACCATGCACGCCAGCAGCACCAGTGCCGGCACCAGGGGAATCCGCACCGCTTGAAACTCGCGGCCGAAACCTCCCGGGTTGTACAACGCGGCCTGCCAGTACCGGCCCAACATCAGGGCCAGAACGCTGACGACCTGCAGCAAAGCTGCAATCAGGCCGTTGAGCACCGGTACGATGAGTGCCCCCAGGTGTGCCTGCTCCTCTACCGTCAACTGCTGGTAGAGACCGTCGAGCATCTGCGGCAGGGCTTTTTCAAGCGCTCGCGCCAGAGCTTCGATCGGTTCGCGGAACACTGAACCGAGGATGACACCGTACAACAGGCCCAAGGCGATGCTGGACAACAGCACCCGGTTCCAGGAATGCCCGGCGCGCAACAGCGCAGCCAGCCCCAGCGTCCCCAGCAGCACCATCAAGGTGCGCGGCTCGCCGAAGACCCACCAGGCCAGCGCGGGCAAGATGCCCCACACGATGACCGAGGATGCGTCCTTGAAACCACGCCGCAGGAACACCAGGCTCCCGGCGGCGGCACTCAACCAGAACAACAGCGGCAATGCCGCACAACCAGCCACCACGACAGTGGCCTGCACACGACCGCGCATGATGAAATCAGCCAACGCTCGCATGCCTATCCCTTACTGCTTGTCGACGACCCGGTCTCAGCGGCCGTGGCTGTCGGTGTAGGGCAGCAGGGCCAGGAAGCGGGCGCGCTTGATAGCGGTAGCCAGCTGACGCTGATAACGAGCTTTGGTACCAGTGATACGGCTTGGAACGATCTTGCCGGTTTCGGATACGTAAGCTTTCAGGGTGTTGAGATCTTTGAAGTCGATCTCTTTCACGTCTTCAGCAGTGAAGCGGCAGAATTTACGACGACGGAAGAAACGTGCCATTTAATAGGCTCCTCTAAAGGTCCGTGGATTACTCGTCAGCGTTATCGCTGGAGTCGCTGTCATTGCTGTCGTCGCCATCGGCGGAGTCAGCATGCTCAGGACGCTCGCGACGCTCACGGCGCTCGCTGCGGTTCTCTTCAGCCTTCAGCATCTCGGACTGGCCGGTAACGGCTTCGTCACGACGGATGACCAGGTTACGGATCACGGCATCGTTGTAGCGGAAGTTGTCTTCCAGCTCGGCCAGGGCCTTGCCGGTGCACTCAACGTTCAGCATCACGTAGTGAGCCTTATGAACATTGTTGATTGCGTAGGCCAGTTGACGACGGCCCCAGTCTTCCAGGCGGTGGATCTTGCCACCATCTTCTTCGATCAGCTTGGTGTAACGCTCGACCATGCCGCCGACTTGCTCGCTCTGGTCCGGGTGAACCAGGAAGATGATTTCGTAATGACGCATGAATGCTCCTTACGGGTTAGTAGTCTGCCAGCGAATCTGGTCAGACAAGGAGTGAATGACACTGTATGTCTTGCTTGAGGGAAGGCGCATGCGCACCTGCCAGCCCGGCAAGGGGCGCAATTGTAGAGAAGGCGGGTTGGACAAGCAAGGTGATTGGCGATTATTTGAACAGTCGGAAACATATTGGTGGGGTATGTGAGAGCGGCGGTGACTCTTTCGCGGGCAAGCCCGCTCCTACAGACCTGCACAGGCCCCGTGGGAGCGGCGGTTCGGCGGTCCGACTTGCCCGCGAAAGGAACGCCGCCGCTTCAGACCCTCAACGCTTGGCCTGACGCTGCCTCACCGCCTCGAACAGACACACCCCGGTCGCCACCGAGACGTTCAGGCTGCTGACACTACCAGCCATCGGCAGCTTCACCAGGAAGTCGCAATGCTCGCGGGTCAGGCGGCGCATGCCCTTGCCTTCGGCGCCCATGATCATCACCAGGGGCCCGGTGAGGTCCTGCTGATAGATCTCCTGCTCCGCTTCGCCAGCAGTGCCGACCACCCAAAGGCCACGCTGCTGGAGTTTCTCCAGGGTACGCGCCAGGTTCGTCACGGCCACCAGCGGAATCACCTCGGCAGCGCCACAGGCGACCTTGCGCACCACGCCGGTGAGCGTGGCCGACTTGTCCTTGGGAATCACCACGGCCGTCGCGCCCGCAGCATCGGCGGTGCGCAGGCAGGCGCCGAGGTTGTGCGGGTCGGTGACACCGTCGAGCACCAGGATGAGCGGCGGCGTCTCGGTGCGCTCGAGCAACTCCTCGAGCATCGCCTCGCCCCACACTTGGCTGGGGCTCACCTCGGCGACCACACCCTGGTGCACGCCCTCGACCCAGGCGTCCAGCTCACGGCGCTCGGCCTGGCCGACCGCAACGCGGTTTTCTGCAGCCAGCGCCAGCAGCGTCTGAAGACGTGGCTCGCTACGCCCTTCCGACAACCAGATCTGCTTGACCCGCTTGGGATGGTGCTGCAACAACGCCTGCACGGCATGCACGCCGTAGATTTTTTCCAGCTGACTCATGACTTGCCGCTCTTGCCCTTACGTGGCGCGCCGGACTTCGACGGGCCTTTGCGATGCTTGGTCTTGCCGGACGCCTTGGTGCCCTTCTCGGCCTTGGCACTGGTGTGCTGCCGCGCATCCCCCATCAGCGCCTTCTTCATTTCGCGGCTCTTGCGCACCTCGGCATTACGCTGCACGGCATCTTTCGGGAAGTAGGCCTCGGAAGCTTCGCTCTTGCGGCTGCGCGGCTTGGGCGAAATCTTCGCCTCGGTAGCCGGTGCAGGCTCGGACCTGACCGAACCTTTGGTGCCCGCAGGCTTGCCGGTGTCAGCCGATTCGCTACGCGGCTTGCGGCCGCCCGGCGCCTTGATCGCGGCCTCGGAAAGCTCGAAGTCGATCTTGCGCTGCTCGAGGTCGACGCGCATCACCTTGACTTCGATGGTGTCGCCCAGGCGGAAGCTGCGGCCAGTACGCTCACCGGCCAGGCGATGGTGCACAGGATCGAAGTGGTAGTAATCGCCCGGCAGCGCACTGACGTGCACCAGGCCTTCGACATAGATGTCGGTCAACTCGATGAACAGGCCGAAACCGGTCACTGCGGTGATCACGCCTGGGAAAGTCTCACCCACGCGGTCGCGCATGTATTCGCACTTGAGCCAGTTGACCACGTCGCGGGTGGCTTCATCGGCGCGGCGCTCGGTCATCGAGCACTGCTCGCCCATCTGCTCGAGGCTGTTCTCGTCGTACGGGTAGATCCGCGCCTTGGGAATGCTCATCGCACCGGCGCGCTTGACGTGCGGGGTATCGATCTTCGAGCGGATCACGCTGCGGATGGCGCGGTGCACCAGCAGGTCAGGGTAACGGCGGATCGGCGAGGTGAAGTGGGTGTAAGCCTCGTAGTTCAGGCCGAAGTGGCCGTTGTTCTCGGTGCTGTACACCGCCTGGCTCAGCGAGCGCAGCATGACGGTCTGGATCAGGTGGAAGTCCGGGCGCCCGGCGATGCTCGCCAGCAGGGCCTGGTAGTCCTTCGGCGATGGATCCTTGCCCTTGTGCAGCGACAGCCCCAGCTCACCGAGGAAGGCGCGCAGTTTTTCCAGGCGCTCCGGTGGCGGACCATCGTGCACGCGGTACAGCGACGGCACGTTGTGCTTTTGCAGGAACTCGGCGGTGGCGACGTTGGCCGCCAGCATGCATTCCTCGATCAGCTTGTGGGCGTCGTTGCGCACGGTCGGACGAATTTCGTCGATCTTGCGGTCTTCGCCGAAGATGATCCGGGTTTCCTGGGTTTCAAAGTCGATTGCACCACGGGTATGGCGGGCATCGACCAGCACCTTGTACAGCGCGTAGAGGTGCTTGAGGTCCGGCAGGACTGCGCTGTACTCCTCACGCAGCGCCTTGCCTTCGCGAGTGCGGGAGTGCTCGAGCATGCTGCTGACCTTGTTGTAGGTCAGACGCGCATGGGAGTGGATCACGCCTTCATAGAACTGGTAGTCGACCATCTGGCCGGCCTTGTTGATGGTCATCTCGCAGACCATGGCCAGGCGATCGACATGCGGATTCAGCGAGCAAAGGCCGTTGGAGAGTTCCTCGGGCAGCATCGGAATCACACGCTCAGGGAAGTACACCGAGTTGCCGCGCTGCTGGGCCTCGACGTCCAGGGCCGAGCCCAGGCGCACGTAGCTGGAAACGTCGGCGATCGCCACGTACAGGCGCCAGCCGCCGGAGAACAGGCGCAGCTTGCCCAAAGGCTCGCAATAGACGGCATCGTCGAAGTCGCGGGCGTCCTCGCCGTCGATGGTGACGAACGGCAGGTGACGCAGGTCGATGCGCTTTTCCTTGTCCTTCTCTTCGACTTCGGAGCGGAACTTGCGCGCTTCCTTGATCACGTCCTTGGGCCAGACGTGCGGAATGTCGTAGCTGCGCAGGGCGACATCGATCTCCATGCCCGGCGCCATGTAATTGCCGATCACCTCGACCACGTCACCTTGCGGCTGGAACCGCGGGGTCGGCCAGTGAGTGATCTTGATCTCGACGAACTGGCCGATCTTGGCGCCGCCGTTGCGCCCCGCAGTCACCAGCACTTCCTGCTGGATCTTCGGGTTGTCGGGGGTCACATAGCCGATGCCGCCTTCTTCGAAGTAGCGGCCAACCACGCTTTCATGGGCGCGGGAGATGATCTCGACCAGCACGCCTTCGCGGCGACCACGGCGATCGACACCAGAGACCCGGGCAAGGCCACGGTCGCCGTCGAACACCAGGCGCATCTGCGCAGGGCTGAGGAACAGGTCTTCGCTGCCGTCGTCGGGGATCAGGAAGCCGAAGCCATCGCGGTGGCCGGAGACACGGCCGCAGATCAGGTCGAGCTTGTCTACCGGGGCATAGGTGCCGCGCCGGGTATAGATAAGCTGGCCATCACGCTCCATTGCGCGCAGACGGCGGCGCAGGGCCTCGATCTGGTCTTCTTCGTACAGACCGAACTCTGCCGCCAGCTCCTCGCGCGCGGCGGGTTCGCCACGGTCGGCAAGGCGCTGCAGGATCAGCTCACGGCTGGGGATGGGATTCTCGTATTTTTCCGCTTCGCGAGCGGCCTCGGGATCGAGGGATTGCCAATCGGCCATCAGAAGGGGTTCACCTTGGGGTATATAGATAGGGATTCTGGCATACGCGTATTGAAACCGGAAATCTTTGCCTTGGACAGCCCCTGCCGGGCGCCCCGGCAGCGGCAATAGGTCACTGGAATCAACAACTTGAATTTTTTGAAATTTTTTTCGATCCGGGGCTTTACAGCCCTCAGGGGCATCCGTATAGTGCGCACCACAACGACGGACAGCCGACGTTGTAGTTGAGATGAAACCTGATGTAAAGCATCATGTGACCTCGACAAAATGTGTGCCCAGGTGGCGGAATTGGTAGACGCGCTGGTTTCAGGTATCAGTGACTTAACGGTCGTGGAAGTTCGAGTCTTCTCCTGGGCACCAAATATTTCGAGTGATAGATAGCAGGTTTTTCTGTCATTCAGCAACACGATTCAAGTTTCATGCAGTAGATGTAAAAGCTTTGCCCAGGTGGCGGAATTGGTAGACGCGCTGGTTTCAGGTATCAGTGACTTAACGGTCGTGGAAGTTCGAGTCTTCTCCTGGGCACCATATAAAAACCCACTAGCTTGCTAGTGGGTTTTTTCTTGCCTGCGTTTTTTGCCCTCCCGCCGCGCCAGCATCCGCCTCCTCCCGACTATTTGCCCTCATACGGCCACATGAGAAACGATTTCGTTTACCATTGTTTCGAAATATGTAGCCGTAAGCGAGGAAGTACCCGCATGACGATCCGCCCGAAACCGCTGATGCGCACCTTGGCCGCCGCTGTCCTGGGCCTGGTGATTGGCGCGCCGGCCGCCCTGGCAGACGAACCGGTCAGCCTGACCCTGTACAACGGCCAGCACAAGGAAATCGGCGAAGCCATCGCCAAGGCCTACGAGGCCAAGACCGGTATCCACATCAATATCCGCAAGGGCAGCAGCAACCAGCTGGCCAGCCAGATCATCGAGGAAGGCACACGCTCGCCTGCCGACGTCATCTACACCGAAGAATCCCCACCCCTGAACAACCTGGGCGAACTGGGCCTGCTGGCGAAAATCGACGACGCCACCCTGGACATGCTGCCCAAGGAATACGTGGGCGCCAACGGCACCTGGATGGGCGTGACCGCGCGCACCCGCGTGGTGGTCTACAACCCGAAGAAGATCGACGAGAAAGACCTACCCACCACCGTGATGGACTTTGCCGATCCTGAGTGGGACGGCCGCGTCGGTTACGTACCGACCAGCGGCGCCTTCCAGGAACAGGCCGTGGCCATCCTCAAGATGCACGGCCGCGAGGCCACCGAAGAATGGCTCACCGGCCTGAAGGCGTTCGGCAAGACCTACACCAACAACATGGTCGCCCTGAAAGCGGTGGAAAAAGGCGAAGTCGCTGCCGTGCTGGTGAACAACTATTACTGGTACGCCCTGGAGCGCGAGCGCGGCAAGCTCGACTCCAAGCTGTACTACCTGGCCGATGGCGATGCCGGCAACCTGGTCACCATTTCCGGCGCCGCAGCGGTCAAGGCCAGCAAGCATCCCAAGGAAGCCCAAGCGCTGCTCAACTGGATGGCCAGCGAAGAAGGCCAGCGCGTGATCACCCAGACCACCGCCGAATATCCACTGCACAAAGGCATGGTGTCTGACCGCGGTCTGAAGCCGTTCGAAGAGCTGCGCCCACCGAAGATCAGCCCGGCAGACCTCGGCAATGCCGAAGAAGCCATCGAGCTCGAACGCGAGGTCGGTCTGCTCTGATGACTGCCGCCGCGCCCGACCCGGCCCTGGTACGCTTCGTGCCACGCCGCAAGCGCCCCTCCGTGTGGGTGGTGCTGCCTGTGCTGTTCCTGGTGGCGATGAGCCTGTTGCCATTGCTGTATGTCGCCATCAAAGCCTGGGAAGCCGGCTGGCATGAAGCCCTGCGCCTGCTCTGGCGCCCCTTCGTCTGGGGGTTGCTGCGCAACACCTTGCTGCTGATGGTCGGTGTCACCCTGGTGTGCATGGTGGTCGGCCTGGCGCTGGCCTGGCTGCTCGAACGCAGCGACCTGCGCGGGCGCCGCCTGTGGGGCGTGGTGTTGTGCCTGCCGTTTGCCGTACCGTCGTTCGTCAGCAGCTTCACCTGGGTGTCGCTGAGCTCGGACTTCGAAGGGCTCGGCGGGGCGATCCTGGTGATGGCGCTGTCAAAGTATCCGCTGGTGTTCCTGCCGGTGGCCGCTACCCTGCGCAATCTGGACACCTCGCTGGAGGAGTCGGCCCGCACCCTCGGCTGCAGCCGCTGGGACGTGTTCCTCAAGGTCACCCTGCCGTTGCTGTGGCCAGCCATGCTCGGCGGTGCGTTGCTGATCGCCCTGCACATGCTGGTGGAGTTCGGCGCACTGTCGATCCTCGGCCTGCAGACCTTCACCACGGCGATCTACCAGCAGTTCGAACTGGAGTTCAGCAACGCTAACGCGGCAATGCTCTCGGCTGTGCTGCTGGCACTGTGCCTGGTGATGCTTTGGCTGGAACTGCGCGTACGCGGCAAGGCCCGCCACGTGCGCATCGGCCAGGGCGTGGCGCGTCGTGCACAGCCATTGCGACTCAAAGGCTGGAGCCTGCCGGCACAGCTGTTCTGTCTCGGGCTGGCGGTGCTGGGCAGCGGCATTCCGCTGGCCATGCTTGGCTATTGGCTGAGTGTCGGCTCGTCGGCAGCCTTCCCGGCGGCGGCAATCGGCAAGGCCTTGCTCACCTCCCTGTCGGTATCGCTTGGCGGTGCTGGCTTCTGCGTAGTGCTGGCATTGCCGATCAGCTTCCTGGTGGTGCGCTATAAGGGCCGTCTGGCGATCTGGGCCGAACGCCTGCCCTACCTGCTGCATGCGCTTCCCGGCCTGGTGATCGCACTGACCCTGGTGTTCTTCGCCCTGCACTACGTGCCAGCGCTCTACCAGACCACTGCACTGCTGATCCTGGCCTACGCCCTGCTCTTCCTGCCCCTGGCCCAGGCGCCAGTGCGCACAGCGCTGAACAAGGCCTCGCCGACACTCGAGGAAGCCGCCCGCACCCTGGGCGCCAGCAGCTTCGCGGCGTTCTGCCGGGTCACCCTTCCGATCATCTTCCCGGCACTGGCGGCGGCCTTCGCCCTGGTGTTCCTGGACGCCATGAAGGAGCTGACCGCGACCCTGCTGCTCAGCCCCACGGGCATGACCACCCTGGCCACGGAAGTCTGGGCGCACACGGCCAACGTCGAGTTCGCAGCGGCAGCGCCCTATGCGGCGTTGCTGATCCTGGTATCGGGATTGCCGGTATACCTGCTGACCACGCGGATGTACCTGAACAAGGCGTAGCATCGAGGCCCGGGCGCAGGCGGCCCGGGCACAGCCATTCAATAGCCCAGCGCGCGTTTTTCCGCTGCGGCACTAACGGCATGGTTCGGTCTGCGCAGTTGCAATACCGCGAAAATCGACAGAACCACCGCCAGCCCCCAAAGGATCGGCGTCGCTCCCTGGCTCAGAGCCACCATCTGCAGACCGACGACCAACAGACGCAGCAACGCATCGAGTCGACCATTGGCCACCGAAGGTTCGCGCAGGCGCGCCACACCCCAGATGACATAAGCCAGGGCACCTAGATTGATAAAGAACATCGAGGTGGGGTCGAGCACGCTGAAGGACGTACCCAGGCCAAGCCAGGCATCGAGCCCTGCAAAAAGCTGGAATGCCCAGGCACTCAGCAATGGAACGGCAAATGGCAGGGTGGCGACGATGTCATAGATCGCGCCGATCCGGACGATGTTGGCGTAACTGGATTGATTCATTGGCAAACCTCCATGTGCATGCGTTCGAGAAGCTCTCTGACTTCGTAGAATTGTCCTGATTGCAGCGCGATTGCGTGACGTCGGCCAAGCAGGTCGACGATTTGCGCGGCGCGTTGTTGTGCGCTGACGATGTACCCCGGCTGCGTCGAGCGCTCTCGCAAGGCCACCAGTTCGGGAAAGCGCTCGTCGGCCTGCAGGATGGTTTGCGCCACGGTGGTGGCGACATTGCATAACCCCAGCACCGCAAAGAACACCTGCGGATTCTCCAACTGGTAGACCTTGGCCAGGGCGTTGAGGGCGGCTTTGGAGACGCTGTAGGAAAGCATGCCTGCGCGCTGACGGATGCCTGAAACCGAGGCCGAGAACACCACCTGGCTAACCTTGGCCTGTCGGCACAGCAGCAGGTCAAGCACCCATTTCACCGCCACCAGATTGAGCTCCAGCACCGAACGGAAGGACTCCACTGGCGTATTGCTCGCAAGCTCCGGCGCGCTACCGAATGTTCCGGCGTTAAGGTAGGCCGTTTCGAATGTCGTCTCACCGATGAAGGCCTGCAGAACAGGCTGGACAGCCTCGCCCGCACAAAGATCCAGCGCCCGGAAATGCATGCGCGGATGCTCCAGCAGCGCCGTTGGTATCCGTCGCGAAATACCCCAGACCTCATCGCCCCGCTCAAGGTGCAACCTGGCCAGTGCCAGCCCGATGCCCGAACTGACGCCCGTAATGAATATGTGAGCCATCAGCGCCTCACTCGAACTTGCCGATGTGATAACCGCCATCGACGCTCAACACGCTGCCAGTCATGTAGCTGGCGCCGTCGCCAAGCAGGAACAGCACTGCAGCAGCCACCTCGCTTGCCTCGCCGAAGCGCTTCATGACAGTGGCGTTGATCTTGCGCTCGGTGCCCGCAGGATTGGCCGCCAGCCGTTCCGGAGAATTCATCCCGCCAAGAATCGGCCCTGGCGCTACCGCATTGACACGCACCGCGTGGCGTCCATCGCGGTCGCAGGCATTCTCCATCGCCACCACTTGGGTCAGGGCGTTGAGCCCTGCCTTGCTCGCCACATAAGCAGCCTGGTTGGGCATGGCCATCACCCCCGCGCAGGAGGACAGATTGACGATCGAGCCACCTGGCTTCCTGGCGATCAACCGCAACTCATGTTGCAGGCAAAACAACGGGCCGTTCAGATTGATACGCACGACCCGCTCCCAGTCCTGCACCTGAAGGTCGGCGACCTGCGCATACGGTGCAGTGATACCCGCGGCATTGACGGCATGGTCGAGTCCGCCGAAACGCGCCTCGATCTCGGCGAAGGCATCGCGCACCGCGCCAGGCTCAGCGACATCGCACGGGATGAAACTGGCCTGCGCGCCCAGTTGCTCAAGCGCCGAACGCCCCTTCTCCAGGCTGCGCCCAAGCACGACGACGCGCGCCCCCTCCTCGCTCAGCCGCCGGGAAATGCTCAGGCCGATACCACTGCTGCCACCGGTGACAACGATGGTCTTTCCCTGGAACTGCATCTGGACTCTCCTTAGTCATATCGAATAGAGGCTGGCCGCTTGTACCGCTCATTGACGCAGCAGTACACGCGATCCAGCTGGGGATTGCTCTTGTCACGGAAACAGTTGCCCTCGAATCGACAGGCCTGAACGCTTCCCGGCTTGCCCTGCAACGACTTGTTCACCAGGTCGTTGTCAGCGAACAGGGCACGACTCATGCCCACCAGGTCAGTGACGCCCAGCTCGAGCAAGGCCTCGGCCTGGGCCAGCGAGCCTGTGAAGCCGGCAAAGCCGACCGGGAGCGACGTCAGTTCGCGGATGTGCTTCACGCCATGCACCAGCATGGCGTGAACACGCGGATCGGCACGCAGCATGTAGTGGAACGTTTCCTTGATTGCCGCCGAACACATCAAGGCCGCCACACCTGCACGCTCCAGCGCAGGGACCACCTGCTCGAGCAGTGCCGGTTGCTGCCCCTTGTCACCCAGGCAATCATCGATACCCAGACGCACGGAGATGTCGATTCCGCCCTGGGTTGCCTCCACGATCGCGTCCATGACCTCCAGCAGCAGACGGGCCCGGCGCAACGGCGAGCCGCCGTAGCGATCCGTTCGTCGGTTGCTGTAGGGCGAGAGGAAGCTGCTCAACAGGTAGCCATTGGAGGCCTGCAATTGCACCATGCGCGCACCGGCTTGCTGCGCCAGACGTGCGGCATTGGCGAACTGGGCACAGACGCTGCGGGCGTCCTCGTGAGTCATGACCCTCGTACCGCGACGGCTTCGACTACCCACCGCCCGGCTGGGCGTCAGCAGAACACCGCCACTGCGCGCCAGATCGCCTTGGCTGCCGTAGTGCTGCAATTGCACGACCACAGGGCAGGCATTTTCCCGCCCGTAGTCGATCAGCGGCGCCAAGTGCTCGACGTGACGCTGCTCGTACAGGCACAACCCTCCCTCGTGCAGCCGCGTGGATGCATCGACTGCTGAGTTGGCCAACACCACCATGGCGCAGCCTCCGTCGATGATGCCCTTGTAGAAGGTCAGCATCTGCGGCGTCAGGCAACCTTCACGACCCAGATCGATACCCATGGGTGCGAAGTACACACGGTTCTTCAGGTTCAGGTGTCGTCCGAGGGTGATCGACTGGCGTGTCAACGGGTATCCCGAGGCCACGCCAGTTACCCGCTCTGCCGATCATTGCAAGGCGTGCCCTGGGCATCATTGCTCGCCTGGGCAGCCACCGACAGCTCCTGCAAGGGCTCGTGGAAGCAATGGCACTTGATGACTTCCTTGAGCGTCGACAGGGTGGCGCGATCAAGCTTGGCGAATACGGCCAGTTGCACCGAGGGCTGTTGCGAAGGTCGGCATTCTGCGATCGGGAAGCTCAGGAAACCCATGTCCCGTACATAGATGGACAGTTGCACCACCTCAGGGGCCTGCGCGTTTTCCTCCATGCGAAACCTCACCGCCCGCAATGAAACATGCTCGAGCAACCCTTCGACTGCCGTGCCTTGCGCCGTGTGCAACAAGACCTGCGGCAACACCCGGTCGGAGGGGGCGAACCAGTGGCTCTCCGGAAAGTTGACCGTGCGCATGCGCTTGAACAGCGGCATCTTGATCGCACTGCCACGCAGGCGCAGCGTGGTGACCAGATTACCGTTCTGGAAGAACATCGCGGTCTTGTCCACCGTCCGGGGCTGGGCGCGCTTCTCGCCAGCGCTGTGCTGAACCACAACCTCCACCGCATAGGTGGACTCGGTGTAGTTGTTGAAGGAGACGGACAAATCTTCGATCGAGATCGAGATTTCACCGCGCCGGTAACCCGAATGGCTGTAGAAATAGTGGTACATCGCCTGACGAGCCACTTCGATCAGCATCAGGCCGGGCACGTGCTCATGGGGCTTGTTGTAGAAAAAGTAGTTGTTGGTGTCGTTCATCAGGCCGTACGACGACAGGTTGGCACGTGTCCAGCCCGGCAGCGCGTGCAGCGTGTCGGCCAATTGAGTGACCAACGCCGGATCTGCAACCGGCAACCCGAAACGCCTCTGCAGGTAGCACTCGACCTGGCGCGGCAGCCAGGCGGCGGACAGTCGATAGCCGCCCTCGTGCAACGCATAGTAGCCCTGGGCATTCATTTCGAAACTGTCGAGGGAATCGAAGTCTTCCTGCCCGAGTGTGGCGGGGACGCTGGCAAGCACCCGGCCACCTTGATCGTCGTCGCGATACAGGGCGCCCAACGCAGCACAACCGCGCTCATCGAGATGTTCGAGCAGGAAGTCGGTCTCTTCGAGGGTCAGACGAGCCGGCAGAAGATCCTGAAATCCGGAGAGCAGTACGTCGTCCACAGTGCCCTTGTGCAAGACCTGTGGGGTCAGGGGTAACTGACGTTCCATGTTGATTACCTAATAGGGTTCGACGGGGAAGGCGAGCACAGCGTTCTTCAGCATGCGCTTGACGATGGGGCCGTGCGCAGGGCCGACCGGGATCATGTAGAGCCTTCCAAAGGCGTTGTATCGCTGGACGGAGGTCGTCACGCTCAAGCGCTGCACCCCCTCGCCCGCAGGTGTGAGATCGAGGCAGACCATGACCGCCAGATGCGTATCGCGGGAGGTGAGGACCAGCCGATGCGCATCGATCGCCTCCACCGTGAAGAAGTCGAGGCGCTCGCCCACCGCAGGTTCCCGCTCGGCCGTTCGGGGTGTAAAACCATGGATGTCGGCCACCCGAAACCGGCGGGAAACGAAGTCACGAAGGCGAAAAGCCGCAGACAGCCACGCCGGGATATGCGCAGTCATCGCGCAGTAAGCCTGCAGGGCCGTGATGCGCCCACCGACGCGCACCGCAGCGCAGTGCAGGAAATCCAGCTGCGCAAGCTCGGCGACCAGACGAACATCCTTGGGGGCGCAAATCAGGGCCGCTGGCATCATCTGCACGCCCCAGTCATTGCTGCAGCAGGGCGATGGCAGCCAATTCGGCCTTGAGCAGGAGCTTCTCGTAGGCCTCGTCGGGCGACTCCTGGCGGCTGGTGATCAAGCCCGCGATTTCACGCGCCGACTCGTCCAGCGGCTCATCGGCGATGAACACCGACTCGAACAACGGAATCGGCGGCAGGTAATGACCTTTCACGTAGGCGACGGTCTGCTGCAGCGGTCGCAGAAGCTCATCCAGCGTGAACCGGTTGAACCCGCCCGCGCGGTAGCCGGACGCTGGCGCCCCGACGGTGGTGACGATCAGAAACTCCTTGTCCTGCAGCTTGTCGCCACCGCGTGCATAGGCAAAACCGGGCGTGAAGACATCGTCGATCCAGCGCTTCATTAATGCCGGGCACGAGTACCAGTAAAGCGGGAACAGCAGCACGATACGCTCATGGGCGCACAGCAGCTTCTGCTCGGCGGCAATGTCGAAGCCATTGCTGCCCAATGCCGCCGACAGGGGGTGCAGTGTGACATTGCTGCCTTGCAGGGCTTCGACGATGGCGGCATTGGCCCGCGAGCTGCTCAAGTCAGGATGACCGATTACGACCAGAATGTTATCCATGGAGAAGTCCTTTCAAGTGATGGTGTCCAGGCCGCAGCCAGGGGCTTCTATGCGGCGCGGTGGATTGAACGATAGTCCGCGGCATCTGTAACCTCCCCAATTGTGCAGGCCTGGGTCGGGACGTCGATCCAGCAGGCGAACAGCCAATGATCGCCCACGCGCATCGGCGCCGCGGCTCGACGGGCGCGATAGCCTGCACGGCGCAGCAACCGCTCGATGCCCAGTGGTGACACGGTGATCAACTGCCGCACGCCCCGAGCGGCCGCGCAGCGCAACACGGCATCCAGCAACTGTGTGGCAACGACGGAGGAAAATTGGCCTCCAGAGCTCGTCCCGGCCAGGCCAAAGTCCATGGCGGAGAAGCGCGACAGCTCCCAGATACGCGAATCACATGGCAGTGTCTGATCGCCCATCAACTGCGGGAACACCTCTGCAAGCAGGTAGCGTTGGCTGGTTGGCAGCAAGCGCGCGGTGCCTATGACCTGCTCCTGATCGTTGCAGGCAAGCACATAGAGCGTCTCGTCATGGTCGAACTGATCACGCTCGCGACCTGGATCACAAGCCAGCTCCCAACCCAGGGTGTCGACGAATACCCGATAACGATAACGGTCCATCTGCTGCAAGCGCGTCTGCCCTAGCTCCTGCTGTGTTCCAACGACGATCTCCATCTCGCGTCCTCCGGCCAATGTGGAAAGGACGCGTATTCGACTCGAAGTAGGGTGATAGCAAAACTGCACTATTTGGCAGGGTACTTCTGCACATAAGCGCAGGGCGTTCGCGCTAGGCCAGCAACCCCAGAAGCGCCGCCCGCGCTACCGCTGCCGTACGATTCGCAGCGCCCAGTTTGGCGCCGGCATTGCGGGTGTGGAATTTCACCGTTTCAATCGACAAGGTGAGGATGTCGGCAACCTCGTTGAGCGTCTTGCCATCGGCAGCCCAACGCAGCACTTCGCGCTCCCGTTCGGAAAGCGGGGACTGCGGCTGCGGTTGCCAGGAATCCGACAGCAGCCGCGAGAAGCCTTGGTGGGCGACATTCGCCAGCCAGCGCATCCGCGTCTCATGGGCACGCAACTCACCTTCGCCGATGCCTTCACCGGAGCGCGCCAGGGTCAGCATCCCCCCGCCCTTGCTCCCCTCCAGACACGATTGTGCCCACCCGTGGCGAAGACCGGCCTGCCGCGCCTCATCCCACAATTGCGGAGCGTCGGCAAATATTTCGTCGCCCCAGACCACTGGCTGCATCGAGCGCTGACAGTGGCGGACCGTCGGATCAAGAAGCAGGTACCCATTGGCATGGTAATGATCACACCATGGCCGGCTGTAGTTGCTGAGCATGAAGATCCGTGGCTTGGTGACTGGCAGCGGCGTGCGCAGGCCATAGGCACAGTAATCGAAGCCCAGATGGCGTGCGGCTGCCTTGACCTCTTCCAACAACGTTTGCGTATCGCGCGCGTCATAAACCGCCGACAGCATGTCGCCCATCCATTGCATTAATTATTCTCTCCATGAGTGTGAAGCCGCCCCAGCCGCACCCAGAAAGGTGCGAGCCTAGCGAAGCTACAACAACCGGGCCTTGAGCGATATCAATTTGCCACAACGTTGACGAATGCTGTCGCGCGATATTTATCGCGCGGCCAGCCCGTCGGTTCGGCACCGTACCGCTGACGCTACAAGCACAGCGTTACGAGAATGCTGCCGCCGCTGCGCAACTCAACGATATCTCGTGCCTGTCTGGATCGACACCTGCTCAAGCCCTGAACTGCCCCAGGCTCGCCCTTAACTGCGCCGCCAGATCATCCAGCACCTTGCTGCTGGCAGTGGTCTGCATCACCACTTCGGCCGAGCGCTCTGCCTGCGCGTGGATATTCTCGACCCGCCCCCGCACCGCCTGGGCGCCGCTGGCTTGCTGTTCGGCGGCGCGAGTCGCCAGGCCGATTGCGGCATGCACCTGCTCCACCGCCGCCTGCACCGACTGCTGGCGACGTTCGTTATCGCGCAGCACCAGCAGCCCTTCGCTGGCCTGACGCCCGGCTTGGCCGATGGTGGCCACAGCCTCTTTCGCCCCCTGCTGCAAGGCAACGATATGCGCCTGGATATCGCCGGTGGAGCTCTGCGTCTTGCTCGCCAGGGCCCGCACTTCATCGGCCACCACTGCAAAACCACGCCCTGTCTCGCCGGCCCGCGCTGCCTCGATCGCCGCATTGAGTGCCAGCAGGTTGGTCTGCTCGGCGATGCCATGAATCACGGTCAGCACTACTTCGATCTGCTCGCTCTGCTTGGCAAGGCGCTCGATGACCTGCGAGCCGCTTTCCACTTCTCCCGCCAGCTTCTCGATCAGCTTGGCCAGTTGGGTCGAGGCACGGCTGTTCTCGTCGGTAGCCTGGCGGATATCCACGACCTGCTGCAGCGCCGCCTGCATGGCGTGGCTCTCGGCCTGGGCCTCGTCGGCCATGCTCGACAGGTCGCGCAGACTCGCCGCCACCTCGTCGCGCTGCAACGCTGCCGCTGCATCGGCCCCCGCATTACGCTCGGCCATGGTGCCGATCTCCACCCCGGTACGCTGGGCCACTTCACCGGCTTCGCGGACGATCGGCTGAAGCTTGTCGACGAAGCGGTTGACTGCCGACGCCATGTCGCCGATCTCGTCACGGCTGTCGAGCGCCACACGCTTGGTCAGGTCGCCCTCCCCGGCCGCCAGGTCGTCGAGGGCAGCGATCAACAGGCGCAGCTTGCTGACCACCCGCCGCCCCAGCACCACGGCAACCACCAACAGCACGCCAAGCCCGACCAGCACCAGGCCGACCCCGATGCGCCAACGCAGCTCGCCGGCCGCGTCGCGAACCGTCTGCGCGGTATTGGCCTGCATGGCAGTGGCGCTGTTCTGCGCCGTCTCAAGACGAGCCTGCAGGGTCTTGCCGCTATCCGCTGCGGCAGCGCCGAGGCTCTCGCCGACCAGTTGTTCGCTACTGGCGATCAGGGCGGCAAAGCGCTGGTCGAGCGCCTTGAGCTCTTGATCGACGGCGGCGGTGGAGACCCCCATGAGTACCTTGCCGATCTGGGCGCCATTGGGGCTGATCGAAGCCTCGACGAAGTACACCGATGGATCCCGGCGCGCAGCGTCGAGCACCTTGTCCAGCGCCCGCTCGCCCTGGCCCTTTTCCATCAGTGCCTGATTGATCGGGTTCTGGCGGTTGAGGTAACGGGTAAGGTGCTCGCCCTCGGCGTTGTCGTAGATCACGAACAGCACGTTGGGATTGCGCTGCGCGCGACGAGCGAAGTCAGATAGCGTGGGGACGTCATTGTCCCAGATCGCCCTCGGTGCCACCGAGGCCAGCAACTCGGCCATGTCGTTGGCCGACTCCTTGAGGCTTTGCTCCAGCGTGGTGCGTAGCTGTTGCTGTTCGCTCTGTAATCGCGTGGAAAGCCCCGCGCTCAGGCGTTGCCGGGTACTGGCCGAGAGGCTGTCGAGACCGGAGCGCACATCTTGCCCCGCCTGCTCCAGCTCACCTGCCAGCTTGCGACTGTCAGCGCCCAGGCGTTCGCCCAAATCGGCCTCCAGTGCAGTGACGGTGCTGCGGGTCAGCACAACGGCGACCACGACTTGCACCAGAAGAGCGATACCAAGTGCAACAAAAACAGGCCGCAGGAGGCGGCTTCGTAACAGAGAGAGGATGGCAGACACGTTTGAACCCCCGTGTTTCTGGCGCCATTACTTTGATGGCATCTACAGAATCTTCTTACAGCAAGGGTCATGCCTGAAGCAGGAGGGAAATACGCCAAGGTCTAGCAGCCCGATGAACCGTAGTAGCGGGCTTACCCGCGAAAGACCACTGCAGCGAGGAACAAAAACGCCGCAACCCCTTGCAGGGCTGCGGCGCTGGATCAGCCAGAAGGCAGATCAGGCGAACGGATGACGCAGCACGATGGTCTCGTTGCGGTCCGGGCCGGTGGAGATGATGTCGATCGGAGCGCCGACCAGCTCCTCGATGCGCTTGATGTAGTTGCGCGCGGCCTGCGGCAGCTCTTCCAGGGTTTTCACGCCCAGGGTCGATTCGCTCCAGCCTGGCATCTCTTCGTACACCGGCTCCAGGCCGATATAGCTGTCGGCATCGGAAGGCGCGTCGATCACCGCACCGTTCTCGTTCTTGTAGCCGACGCAGATGTTGATGGTTTCCAGACCGTCCAGCACGTCCAGCTTGGTCAGGCAGATGCCCGAGATGCTGTTGACGTCGATGGCACGACGCAGGATCACGGCATCGAACCAGCCGCAACGACGGGCACGACCGGTGGTGGAGCCGAACTCATGGCCACGCTTGGCCAGGGTAGCACCGGTTTCGTCGAACAGTTCGGTCGGGAACGGACCGGAACCCACGCGGGTGGTGTAGGCCTTGGTGATACCGAGGATGTAGTCCAGGTACATCGGGCCAACGCCGGAACCGGTGGAGATGCCGCCGGCAGTGGTGTTCGAGCTGGTGACGTACGGGTAGGTGCCGTGGTCGATGTCCAGCAGCGAGCCCTGGGCGCCTTCGAACATGATGTCCTTGCCGGCACGGCGCAGGTTGTGCAGTTCGGCGGTGACGTCGAGCATCATCGGCTTGAGCTGCTCGGCATAGGCCATGCACTCGTCGAGGGTCTGCTGGAAGTCGATGGCCGGCTCTTTGTAGTAATTGACCAGCTGGAAGTTGTGGTAGTCCAGCAGCTCACCGAGCTTGGCGGCGAAACGCTCGCGGTGGAACAGGTCACCCACGCGCAGGCCGCGACGGGCGACCTTGTCTTCGTAGGCTGGGCCGATACCACGGCCGGTGGTGCCGATCTTGGCTTCGCCACGGGCCTTTTCACGGGCCTGGTCCAGCGCCACGTGGTACGACAGGATCAGCGGAGCAGCCGGGCTGATGCGCAGACGCTCGCGAACCGGTACGCCCTTCTCTTCCAGCTTGGTGATTTCGCGCATCAGGGCGTCCGGCGCGACGACGACGCCGTTGCCGATCAGGCACTGTACGCCTTCACGCAGGATACCCGACGGGATCAGGTGCAGAACGGTCTTCTCACCGTTGATCACCAGGGTGTGGCCCGCGTTGTGGCCGCCCTGGTAACGCACGACGGCGGCAGCATGTTCGGTCAGCAGATCGACGATCTTGCCTTTGCCCTCATCACCCCATTGGGTGCCCAGGACGACGACATTCTTACCCATAACACTTGTCCTCATTCACGCAACTTGGTTGCCGGCCCATTGCCGGCGAAGAATCTCAATGGGTCAGCGGCAGAACCTGCCAGCGCCCGTCTTGCTGAATCAATTGCCGATCACAATCCGCCTCGAGAGCAGCACTCAGCGGCTGGCCAGGCAGTGCCTGGACCACGCGCTGGCCCTCGTTGCGCAACTGGCAGACCTGCTGCCAGAGGGCCGCGTCGCCACTGTCCGGCATCCAGATGCCGCCAGAAGGCAATACGACCTCCGCTCGCCCCAGTGTGACCAGGGTCTTCAAATCCGTTGAGAAACCGGTGGCCGGACGTGCCCGGCCAAAGTCGGCGCCGATGTCATCGTAGCGCCCGCCCTGGGCGATCGACTGGCCGACCCCGGGTACGAACACCGCGAACACCACGCCGGTGTGATAGTTGTAGCCGCGCAGCTCGCCCAGGTCGAAGTACAGCGGCAGGTCCGGATAACGCGCTGCCAGCCGATCGGCGATCGCCAGCAGGTCGTCCAGGGCCGCCAGCACGCTGGCCGGGGCTCGGCCCAGACGCACACGGGCGTCGGCCAGCACTTCGCGACCACCGCACAGTTCGACCAGGGCACGCAGCATGTTGCCCAGGTCTTTCGGCAGGTCGGCGGTCAGCTCGTGAACTTCATCGACAGCCTTGCGCTGCAGCGCATCGAACAACTGCTGCTCGACCGCGCCCGACAGGCCGGCGGCACGGGCCAGGCCACGGTAGATACCGACGTGCCCCAGGTCCATGTGCACATCGGCAACGTCAGTCAGTTGCAAGGTGGTCAGCATCAGGCTGATCACTTCGACGTCGCTGGTCGGACTGGCGTCGCCATACAGCTCGGCGCCCAACTGGATCGGGCTGCGCGAGGTCGACAGCGCACGCGGCTCGGCGTGCAGCACACTGCCGGCATAGCACAGGCGGCTCGGGCCTTCGCGGCGCAGGGTGTGGGCGTCGATGCGTGCCACCTGCGGCGTGAAGTCGGCACGGAAACCCATCAGGCGACCGGACTGCGGGTCGACCACCTTGAAGGTACGCTGATCCAGGTCCTGGCCGGCGCCGGTGAGCAGCGACTCCAGGTACTCGATATGCGGGGTGACGACCAGTTCATAACCCCAACTCTGGAACAGGTCCAACACCTGGCGACGCGCAATCTCGATGCGCGCCGCTTCAGGTGGCAGTACTTCCTCGATGCCATCTGGCAGAAGCCAGCGGTCTACCGTTGCCATTACGCCATTTCCCCTCTGGTCCGGGCGGCTGCCCAACAGGTTAGCCGTCTGTGAAGCAGGCATTGGCGCACAACAGCAGGCAGCACCGATCCCAGCGCCGCCGCCGTGCCAACACCCTCGAAAAACCGCGCGTCCTGTCCAAGTCGTCAAAAAGCCTGGGGCCAATCAACCTTGCAGACGCAAAAAAGCCGGGAATTTCCCGGCTGACTCATCATACACCCCTTTTGATTCGGGATGCACCCCACCGGGCGTTTTAGCTGCCCGGTGGGGGTCTTTCCTGTTACGGCTTGCTCTTGTCCAGGAAGCGGAAGAACTCGTTCTTCGGATCCAGGACCAGCACGTCGCTCTTGCTGGCGAAGCTCTCGCGATAAGCCTGCAGGCTGCGGTAGAACACGTAGAAGTCAGCGTCCTGGCCGTAGGCCTTGGCGTAGATGGCAGCCGATTGGGCATCGCCATCACCACGGGTTTCTTCAGCTTCACGGTAGGCTTCAGCCAGCAGCACACGGCGCTGACGGTCGGCATCTGCACGAATACCTTCAGCCAGCTCGTTACCCTTGGCACGGTGCTCGCGCGCTTCACGCTCACGCTCGGTGCTCATACGGTCGAACACGCTGCGGTTGACTTCCTTCGGCAGGTCGATGGCCTTGACGCGAACGTCGATGACCTCGATCCCCAGCTCCTTGTTGGCCATGCGGTTCAGCGAAGCGGTGATGTCGGCCATCAGCGCGTCACGTTCACCGGAAACCACCTCATGCAGGGTGCGCTTACCGAACTGGTCACGCAGGCCGCTTTCCAGACGACGCGACAGGCGCTCGTCGGCGATCTGCTTCATGCCCGAGGTCGCGGTGTAGAAACGCTCGGCGTCCTTCACGCGCCATTTGGCGTAGGCATCGACCATCACAGCTTTCTTCTCCAGCGTGAGGAAACGCTGGGTCGGGGCGTCGAGGGTCATCAGACGGGCGTCGAACTTGCGCACCTGGTTGACGTACGGAACCTTCACATGCAGGCCCGGCTGGACATCCGCCTGGACCACACGGCCGAACTGCAGCAATACCGCCCGCTCGGTCTGCGACACGATGTAGAAGCAGTTCCAGGCGACGATCGCCAGCACCACGGCGGCAATCAGGGCGAACAGCGATTTATTGCTCATCAGCGGCTCTCCCTAGTGCGCAGCGGCTGTTGTTGCTGTTGCAGGTCCTGTACAGCGCGGGTGGCAGCGTCGTTGACCGACGGCGACACGCTGCTGGACGGCGCTGCAGTGTTGCGGCTGCCTTCGACCATCTTGTCCAGTGGCAGGTAGAGCAGGTTGTTCTGCCCGTCCTTGGTGGCCACCATGACCTTGCTGGTGTTGCTGTACACCTCCTGCATGGTCTCCAGGTACAGACGCTGACGGGTGACGTCAGGCGCCTTGCGGTACTCGGCGACCAGCTTGGTGAAGCGATCCGCCTCACCCTTGGCGCGGGCGATCACTTCATCGCGGTAGCCGTTGGCATCCTCGATGATGCGCTGCGCCTGACCACGGGCCTCAGGCACCACGCCATTGGCGTAGGACTCGGCCTGGTTGCGCGCACGCTGCTCGTCCTCACGGGCGCGGATCACGTCGTCGAAGGCTTCCTGCACTTCACGCGGGGCTGCCGCGCTCTGTACGTTGACCTGGGTGACGGTGATACCGGTGCGGTAGGTGTCGAGGAAGCGCTGCAGGCGTTCGCGGATATCCACGGCCATCTGCTCACGGCCTTCGGTCAGCACCTGGTCCATCGAGGTGGAGCCCACGACGTGGCGCAGGGCGCTGTCGGTGGCATGCTGCAGGCTGACTTCCGGCTGGTCGACGTTGAGCACGAAGTCCTGCAGGTTGCTGATCTTGTACTGCACGGTCAGCGGCACCTCGACGATGTTCTCGTCTTCGGTGAGCATCTGGCCCTGCTTGGTGTACGCACGCTCACGCGTGACGTTTTCCATGTACTTGCGGTCGATCGGCGGGAAGTAGATGTTCAGGCCCGGCCCCACGGTCTCGTAGTACTTGCCGAAGCGCAGCACCACGGCCTGCTCCTGCTCGTCGACCACGTAGACGGCGCTGTACAGCCAGATGGCCGCCAGTACTGCCAGGCCAATGCCTAGCAAGCCGTAGCCACCACCCTTGCCGATGTTGCGGTCACCACCGCCACCGCGTTTCTTGCTGCCGCCGAACATGCCGTTCAGGCTGTCCTGCAGCTTGCGGAAGGCCTCGTCGAGATCCGGTGGTCCCTTCTTGTCGCCACCACCACCGCCACCACGGCGGCCGCCCCAGGGATCCTGATTGTTCGAGTTGCCACCCGGCTCGTTCCAAGCCATAGCGCTCTCCATCTGATAAAGCAAAGACGCGCCCACGGCGCGCCGTCCAATGCTACAGAATGCCTGTCACGGCTGCCCGGCGACCTCGACGGGCATTTATTGCAAAGTGTGTTGCTCGATGAACACCTCAGGCTCCAGGCCTGCGCGGCTGACCAGGCGATTGAGCTCTACCCGGGGCAGACGCACGCTCAGCAAGCTGCTGCCCTGTTCATCATGTTCTTCGCCTTGCACTGCCCCCAGTTCGAAGAATTGCGCGCGCAAGCGTGCAAGTCGCTGTTCCAGGCGCAGGGTTCCGACAAACAGATCATCCCCCAGCAATTCGGCTATCGCCTGCCCCACAAGCTCAAGACCGCGCCCGTCGCGGGCCGAAACCCATACCCGCTCCGGCTTGCCGTCGGCATCGCGCTGGATCTGCGGCTCGACATCTTCGAGCAGGTCGAGTTTGTTATAGACCTCGAGGATCGGCAAGCCTTCGGCACCGATCTCGCCCAGCACGGCGAGCACCTGCTCGATCTGCTCCATGCGCTCGGGTTCGTGCGCATCGATCACATGCAGCAGCAGGTCGGAGTTGCTCGACTCTTCGAGCGTAGCCCGAAAAGCCTCGACCAGCTTGTGCGGCAGGTGGCGAATGAAACCCACGGTGTCGGCCAGCACGATCGGCCCCAGGTCATCCAGTTCGAGCCTGCGCAATGTAGGGTCGAGTGTGGCGAACAACTGGTCGGCCGCGTAGACCTCCGATTGCGTCAGGGCGTTGAACAGCGTGGACTTGCCGGCGTTGGTATAGCCCACCAGCGACACCGAAGGGATGTCCGCGCGCTTGCGCCCGCGTCGGGCCTGCTCGCGCTGGCTGCGCACCTTCTCCAGACGCGCCTTGATCTGACGCAGGCGCACCCGCAGCAGGCGGCGGTCGGTTTCAAGCTGGGTTTCACCCGGGCCGCGCAGGCCGATACCACCCTTCTGCCGCTCAAGGTGGGTCCAGCCACGCACCAGCCGCGTGCTCATGTGCTCGAGCTGGGCCAATTCGACCTGCAGCTTGCCTTCGTGAGTACGTGCTCGTTGGGCGAAGATATCGAGAATCAGGCCGGTACGGTCAAGCACGCGGCACTCGAAGACGCGTTCGAGGTTGCGCTCCTGACTGGGCGTGAGGGTGTGATTGAAAATCACCAGGTCGGCTTCTTCGGCCTTGACCAGGTCGCGCAGTTCCTCGACCTTGCCGCTGCCGATCAGAAACTTGGCTGTGGGCTGGTGCCGGGCAACCGTAGCCAGGTGGACGATGTCCGCTCCGGCCGACAGTGCCAGCTCCTGAAACTCCTGCGGGTCTTCGCGCGCCTCAGGGTTCTGACCTTCCAAGTGAACGAGCAACGCCCGTTCACCACCACCGTGGCGCTCAAAGAACAATGCAGGCTCCTATCAGGCGTTGCCTGGCTCGCTGTCGCCGTGGTCGGAATCGGAAGGGCTTGGCAGACGAACCGGACGGGCAGGTACGACAGTGGAAATCGCGTGCTTGTAGACCATCTGGCTGACGGTGTTCTTCAGCAGCACGACGAACTGGTCGAAGGACTCGATCTGGCCTTGCAGCTTGATGCCGTTGACCAGGTAGATCGAAACCGGGACCTTTTCTTTTCTCAAGGTGTTCAAGTAAGGGTCTTGTAGCGAATGCCCTTTTGACATATGCCGCACTCCTGTAAGGATCAATAGTAAAAAACTGAAAAAATTCGTTCATTAAGGCCGTCAGTCGCAAGAATAGACGGCAATTGCAGGGACTCAGCTCAATATGGAGACCGATTCCAGGTATTTCAAGGTGCGGGACAGATTGTCGCAGGCCAGACTGTCCAGCCAATGTACGTCGGACCAGCTACGCAACCAGGTGAACTGCCGCTTGGCCAGCTGGCGGGTGGCGATGATACCGCGTTCGCGCATCTGCTCGGCTGTCAGTTTGCTGTCCAGATAGTCCCATACCTGCCTGTACCCCACTGCCCGTATAGACGGCAGCCCGACATGCAAGTCACTTCTGGCCCGCAGCTCTCGGACCTCGTCGACGAAGCCCTGTTCCAGCATCTGCGAAAATCGTAGCGCAATTCGCTCATGCAAAATGTGACGATCTGTAGGCGCAATCGCCAGACTGGCGACAGTATAGGGCAAATGCCCGCCCGCGCCTGCGTCTGAACCGCGGCTTTCGGCTGATTGACGCTCGCGGTGGGCAGTCATGTTCTGGCCGCTCACCCGGTACACCTCCAGCGCACGGATCAGCCGCTGCGGATCGTTCGGATGAATGCGCGCCGCCGATACCGAGTCGATCTCGGCCAACTGCCGGTGCAGTTCACCCAGGCCCAGCTCGCGGGCCTGCGCCTCGAGTTCGGCACGAACCTCGGCATCAGCGGGCGGCATGTCGGCCAGGCCGTCCACCAGCGCCTTGTAGTACAGCATGGTGCCGCCGACCAGCAGCGGGATCTTGCCGCGCGCAGTGATCTCGGTCATGGCCTGCAGCGCATCGCTGCAGAACTGCGCCGCCGAATAACTCTCGGCCGGATCGAGGATGTCTACCAGACGGTGCGGATGGGCAGCCAGCACCTCTGGCGAGGGCTTGGCGGTGCCGATGTCCATACCGCGGTAGACCATGGCCGAGTCGACGCTGATCAGCTCGCACGGCAGGCTCTGGGTGAGGGCGATGGCCAGGTCGGTCTTGCCGGCAGCCGTCGGGCCCATGAGAAAAATCGCTGGGGGCTTGCCGCTCATGTCATCGACCGCGCAGGAAAAGTTTGTCCAGATCATCCAGGCCCATCTGGGTCCAGGTCGGTCGGCCATGGTTGCACTGGCCGCTGCGCTCGGTGTTTTCCATGTCACGCAGCAAGGCGTTCATCTCGGGGATCGCCAGGCGTCGGTTGGCACGTACCGCACCGTGGCAGGCCATGGTGCCGAGCAGCTCGTTGATGTGCGCCTGTATGCGGTCGCTGGTGCCGTACTCCATGAGATCGGCGAGCACATCCTGCACCAGGCGGTTGGCCTCGGCCTGCTTGAGCAGCGCGGGAATCTGGCGGATCGCCAGGGTTTCCGGGCCCAGGCGCTGCAGCTCGAAGCCCAGGCGCTGGAAGGTCTGGGCATGCTCCTCAGCGCAGTCGGCCTCACGCTGGCTCACAGCCAGCGATTCGGGCACCAGCAACGGCTGGCCGCTCAACCCTTCGCTGGCCATCGCCAGCTTCAGGCGCTCGTACATGATCCGTTCGTGGGCGGCGTGCATGTCTACCAGCACCAGGCCCACGGCGTTCTCGGCGAGGATGTAGATGCCCTTGAGCTGAGCCAGGGCATAGCCCAGCGGCGGAATGTCACCCTGGCTTTGCGGCAGCGCCACAGCTGGCTGGGCGCTGTTCTCCAGCGGGGCGAAGTACTCGCGATAGACCGCTTGCGCCTCGGCTGCCGGGACCGGCTGCGACGGGCGCGGCGTGTATTGGTACTGGTAGCCTGCACCGGCGCCACCGCTGGAGAACGACGGCTGCGGTTGCGCCTGGGGCTGTTCGAGCACCGAGGCGGCCAGGCGCATCTCGCCCTGGGGGCCGAACTCGCCGGCCTGCAGGCCGCTGGGACGCACGATTTCCGTGGTCGCCGCCGGCGCCGCGAGCTGGTCCTCAGGGCGCACATCGGCCAGTGCACGGTGCAAGGTGCCGTACAGGAAGTCGTGGACCATGCGCCCTTCACGAAAGCGCACTTCGTGCTTGGTCGGGTGCACGTTGACATCGACACCGGTGGGGTCGAGTTCCAGGAACAGCACGAAGGTCGGATGCCGCCCGTTGAACAGCACGTCGCGGTAGGCCTGGCGCACCGCGTGGGCGACCAGCTTGTCGCGCACCGCGCGGCCATTGACGAAGAAGTACTGCAGGTCCGCCTGGCTACGCGAGAAGGTCGGCAAACCGACCCAGCCCCACAGGCGCAGGCCATTGCGCTCAACCTCGATCGGCAGCGCCTGCTCGAGGAAGCCGGGCCCGCAGATCGCCCCGACCCGCCGCGCACGCGACAGTTCGTCGGGCGCCTCGTGCAGGCTGAGGATGCTCTTGCCGTTGTGACGCAGGTGGAAGCCGACATCGAAACGCGCCAGCGCCAGGCGCCTGATCACTTCCTGCAGATGATCGAATTCGGTTTTCTCGGCCTTGAGGAACTTGCGCCGGGCCGGAGTGTTGAAGAACAGGTCGCGCACTTCGACGGAAGTGCCGACCGGGTGCGCCGCCGGCTGCACCCGCGGGAGCATGTCACGGCCCTCGGTCTCGACCTGCCAGGCTTCGCTGGCATTGGCGGTACGCGAGGTCAGGGTCAGGCGTGCTACCGAACTGATCGAAGCCAGCGCCTCGCCGCGAAAGCCCAGGCTGAGGACACCCTCAAGGTCTTCCAGCTCGCGGATCTTGCTGGTCGCGTGGCGCGCCAGCGCCAGAGGCAGGTCGTCCGGGGCGATGCCACTGCCATCGTCACGCACGCGCAGCAGCTTCACGCCGCCCTGTTCGACATCCACGTCGATGCGCCGGGCACCGGAGTCCAGGCTGTTCTCCAGCAGCTCCTTGGCCACCGACGCAGGGCGTTCGACCACCTCGCCGGCGGCGATCTGGTTGGCCAGCCGCGGGCTGAGCAGCTGGATTCGCGAACCACCACTCATTGCTGGGACGCCAGGGTAGTGGCCGGGATGTCGAGGTGCTGACCCACCTTGAGCTCATCGCTCTTGAGGTTGTTGGTGCTGCGCAGGCTGGCCACGCTGACCTGGTAACGCACGGCGATCATCGCCAGCGTCTCGCCCGGGCGCACGCTGTGTTCACGTGGGCCTTGGGCGATCTTGCCGGAATCGCGCAACCAGGCGATGTAGGTGCCTGGTGGCGGGTTCTGCTGGAAGAACTGGCGCACACCGGTATGAATCGAGCGGGCCAGCGCCTGCTGGTGGCTCTTGGTTGCCAGCTTGTTGGCTTCGTTGGCGTTGGAGATGAACCCGGTTTCGACCAGGATCGACGGGATGTCCGGCGACTTCAACACCATGAACCCGGCCTGTTCCACGCGCTGCTTGTGCAGCGGCGTGATGCGGCCCATGTTGCCCAGCACTTTCTGGCCCACGTTGAGGCTGGAGCTGAGCGTGGCCGTCATCGACAGGTCGAGCAGCACGCCGGCGAGCATGCGGTCCTTGTCATCGAGGCTGACGTTGCCGGCGCCGCCGATAAGGTCGGAGCGGTTCTCGCTGTCGGCCAGCCAGCGCGCGGTCTCGGAGGTGGCGCCACGGTCGGACAGGGCAAACACCGACGCACCAAAGGCCGCTTTCGACGGCGCGGCGTCAGCGTGGATGGAGATGAACAGGTCAGCGCCCTTCTTGCGGGCAATCTCGGTGCGCTTGCGCAGCGGAATGAAGTAATCGCCGGTACGGGTCAGCTCGGCACGATAACCTTTCTCGGTGTTGATCTGGCGCTGAAGCTCGCGGGCGATGTCGAGCACGATGTCTTTCTCGTGCTGGCCGCGCGAGCCGGAAGCGCCGGGGTCTTCCCCGCCGTGGCCAGCATCGATGGCGACCACGATGTCACGCTTGCCGTTGGGCACCGGCGGCAGCTTGATCGCCGGTTGCGCCGGTGTCACTGGCACCGCAGGCGTGGTGGCCGGTGCCTGGGTGACCGGCGGCGGCGTGGGATTGCTGGCGGCAACCGCATCGGCTTCCTGGTCGTACAGGTCGACCACCAGGCGATTGCCGTACTGGGCGTTGGGCGCAAGCGTGAAGCTTTTGGGCGTGACCGCCTTTTTCAGGTCGACCACCACGCGCAGGTCGGTGGCGGTACGCTGGGCCGAGCGCACGCTGGTGATAGGCGTGTTCGAGGTGGAGACATTCAATGGCGAGGCGAGCGTCGCACCATTGATGTCGATGACCAGGCGATCAGGCGCGCTGAGCGTGAAGACACTGTGCTGCACCGGGCCGGACAGGTCGAAGACCAGGCGCGTGTTGTCCGGCGCGCGCCACAGACGCATGCTCTTGACTTGTGTGACGGCCAGAGCGTCAACGGTCACCGCTGTCAGCAGCAGTCCAACGACGGCGACCAGTGCGCGAATGCGCAGCATACCTTTCCCCACTTACTATTTGTTTTCGGCAGCCAGAGCGGCACACCAGGCTTCGCCGCGAGCCCCCTGCGGCGACAGGTTCAGCGAGCGGCCGCCCGCCTGGGGGCTTATGGTAATGGTCAGGTCGGGCTTTGGCAAAACGCCCTCGCCCTTCTGCGGCCATTCGAAAAGACACAGCGGATCGCCTTCGAAATAGTCGCGAATCCCCATGAACTCTAGCTCTTCCGGGTCGACCAGGCGGTAAAGATCGAAATGGAAGGCGCGGATGTCGCCTATTTCATAAGGTTCCACCACAGTGAAGGTCGGACTTTTCACTGCGCCAGTGTGACCCAATCCACGAATCAGACCACGCGACAAGGTGGTCTTGCCGGCGCCCAGGTCGCCTTCCAGAAAGATCACGCCATGGCCGCCGGTGACCTTGGCGAGTGTCGCGCCGAACGCGACGGTGGCCGGCTCGTCGGCCAGAAACAGGGTTATGCCTGACACGCTGAATGCTCCTCCAACAATTCTCGAATGACCGGAACCAGATCGCTGGCCGCCAGACCTCTGCCCTGCGCGCCCAGACGTTCGCCAGCGCAGGCGTGCAACCACACGCCCAGGCCCGCCGCCTGCCAGGCGTCCAGGCCCTGGGCCAGCAACGCGGCCAGCACGCCGGTCAGCACATCGCCCAGGCCGGCACCGGCCATGGCCGGGTGCCCTCGCTCGCACAGCCGCAACTGGCCGTCCGGGTTGGCGACCAGGGTCCCGGCGCCCTTGAGCACGCAGACACTGTCGTAGCGACGCGCCAGTTTACGCGCAGCCCCAGGCCGATCGGCCTGTACGGCCTCGGTGGAAACGCCCAGCAAACGCGCAGCCTCCCCAGGATGCGGGGTCAGGATGCTGCCGCTCGGCAAGGCCAGGGGCGTGCGCGCCAGCAGGTTGAGCGCATCGGCGTCCCAGACCTGCGGCAGGTGCGCATTGGCAACAGCCGAAAGCAGGCTGCGGCCCCAGGCAGCCTGGCCAAGACCAGGCCCCACCACCAGCACCGAGGCGCGCTCCAGCACCGCCATCAACTGGTTGGCCGAACTGACGCCCAGGCACATGGTTTCCGGCAGGCGGCTGAGGCTCGCGGACACATGTTCGGGGCGTGTCGCCAGGCTGACCAGCCCCGCGCCACAGCGCAGGGCGGCTTCGGCACTGAGCAGCACGGCGCCGCCGGTCCCCAGGTCGCCGCCGACCACCAGCACATGGCCAAAATCGCCCTTGTGGGCAGTCGCCGGCCGCGCAGGCAGGTGCGCGACGGTCACGCTGCTGAGCGTTTGCGGGGTGTTGGTGGGGTGTTTGGTCTGAGGCATGGGGTCAAAGGCTCCGATGTCTGGCAGAATTATACGCACCTGAGCCTGCAATGCCTTGTCCATCCATGTCCGCCTCCTCTCTAGACCTTCAAGCACTGGCCCAATCGATCAAGGATTGGGGCCGCGAACTCGGTTTTGCCCACGTGGGCATCGCCGATGTCGAGCTTGGCGAGCATGAACAGCACCTGCAGCGCTGGCTGGAGGCCGGCCATCACGGCGAGATGGACTATATGGCAGCGCACGGCACGAAACGTTCGCGCCCCGCCGAACTGATTCCCGGCACCTTGCGGGTGGTTTCGCTGCGCATGGACTACCTGCCCGGCGATACGCTGATGGCCCAACGCCTGGCTCAGCCGGAAAAAGCCTACATCTCCCGCTACGCACTGGGCCGCGACTACCACAAGCTGGTGCGCAAGCGCGTGCAGCACCTGGCTGACCGCATCCACGAAGCCATCGGCCCCTTCGGCTACCGTGCCTTCGTCGACAGCGCCCCGGTACTGGAAAAAGCCATCGCCCAACAGGCCGGGCTCGGCTGGATCGGCAAGAACACCCTGTTGCTCAACCGTAAAGCGGGCAGCTACTTCTTCCTGGCCGAACTGTTCGTCGATCTGCCTGTGCCCGCCGACGAAGCCCAGACCAGCGAGCACTGCGGACGCTGCCAGGCGTGCCTGGACATCTGCCCCACCGCAGCCTTCGTCGGCCCCTACCAGCTCGATGCGCGGCGCTGCATCTCGTACCTGACCATCGAGCTCAAGGACGCGATCCCCGTGGAGCTGCGTCCATTGATCGGCAACCGGGTGTTCGGTTGCGACGATTGCCAGATCGTCTGCCCCTGGAACCGCTTCGCCAAATCGACTGGCGAGGACGACTTCAAGCCGCGTCACGGGCTGGACAATGTCGAGTTGGCGGCACTGTTCCTGTGGGACGAAAAGACCTTTCTCAGCCGCACCGAAGGCTCGCCGCTGCGTCGTGCCGGTTACGAGCGCTGGCTGCGCAACCTGGCGGTTGGGCTGGGCAATGCACCTTCGACGATTGCCGTGCTCGAGGCGCTGAAAGCGCGGCGCGAGCATCCTTCGGCATTGGTCAGGGAGCATGTGGAGTGGGCGTTGGCGCGGCACGAGGCGGCGAGCTGACAGGCACAGTGCGACCTTTTCGCGGGCGGCACCTCTTGCAGGAGACTGTCTTGCTCAAATCTAAAGGCCAGCCAGTCCCTGTGGGAGCGGGATTGCCCGTGAAAAGGCCGCAGTCGATCCCGAAGATTCAATGCTCGTCGTTGTAGTGGAACTTGGGCATTTCCCAGTGGAAGCGGATCGCCAGCAACCGCAGCAGGAAGCCGCCAAACAGGGTCAACAGCATCGCCTGCTCGGCTGGCACCTTGAAGTACACGCAGCCCAGATAGAACCAGGCCGCTGCGAACGACACGCTGGCATACAGCTCGCGCCGGAACACCAAGGGAATATCGTTGCAGAAGATGTCGCGCAGGATCCCGCCGAACACGCCAGTGATCACGCCGCTGATCGACGCCACCAGCATCCCCTGCCCCATTTCCAGCGCCGTCATGCAGCCGATCAAGGTGAAGGCCACCAACCCAAGGGCGTCGAGCACCAGGAACAGCGAGCGCAGGTGGCGCATCAGCGGCGCGATGAAGATCGTCAGCAATGCGGCGAAACTGGTCAGCACCAGGTATTCAGGGTGCTTCACCCAGGTCAGCGGGTAGTGCCCAAGCAGAACGTCGCGCACTGAGCCGCCACCCAGGGCGGTGATGCAGGCGATCAGCACCACGCCGAACCAGTCCATGCCGCGCCGACCGGCGGACAAGGCGCCTGTCATGGCTTCGGCGGTGATGGCGATGAGGTAGAGCATCAACAGCATGGCGCAGATCCGTGCGAGAAAAGGCGCGCAGTCTACTCACTCGCGCGGGGCACCAAAAGGGGGCGCATGTACGCCCCTTGATTCATCAGACCTTGATGAAATGTTCGCGGTAGTGACGCAGCTCGGCGATCGACTCGCGGATGTCATCCAGTGCCAGGTGCGTGCTGCCTTTCTTGAAGCTGTCGCGCACGTCGGGTGCCCAGCGTGCAGCGAGCTCCTTGAGGGTGGAGACATCGAGGTTGCGGTAGTGGAAGTAGCCTTCCAGCGCGCGCATGTGGCGGTAGAGGAAGCGGCGATCCTGGCAGATGCTGTTGCCGCAGATCGGTGACTTGCCCTTGGGTACCCACTGCTCGAGGAAGGCGATGGTCTGTGCTTCGGCTTCGGCCATGTCGATACGGCTTTCGCGCACGCGCTGGGTCAGGCCCGAGGCGCCATGGGTGCGGGTGTTCCACTCGTCCATGCGCGCCAGTACTTCGTCACTGTGGTGAATGGCGATAACCGGGCCCTCGGCCAGGGTGTTCAGTTCACTGTCGGTGACAATGGTGGCCATCTCGATGATGACGTCGTTGTCCGGATCCAGGCCGGTCATCTCCAGATCGATCCAGATCAGGTTCTGTGGGTTGTGCATGAATGAGCTCCTCGAATAGGCCGACATATTAGCCTAGTGGAGCGTGCTAAACTGCCTGCCGTTTTCTTTTGCCCCGCCAACACGGAACCTCCATGGCCAAACGCCAGCTCAACCGCCGCCAGAACTGGCGCATCGAAAAGATCCAGGGTGAACGCGCCGCCCGCGCCGCCAAACGCGAGCAGCACGCCCTGCAGGAGCTCGAAGGCGGCGACCTGGGGCCTGAACAACTGGGCCTGGTGATCGCCCACTTCGGCGTCACGGTCGAGGTCGAGGCCCAGGACGGCGACGTCGCAGGCCAGGTGTTCCGCTGCCACTTGCGCGCCAACCTGCCGGCGTTGGTCACAGGTGACAAGGTGGTCTGGCGGGCCGGCAACCAGGGCAACGGCGTGATCGTCGCGCAGATGCCGCGCAGCACCGAGCTGTGTCGGCCGAACAACCACGGGCAACTCAAGCCGGTGGCGGCCAACGTCGACCTGATCGTGATCGTCTTCGCCCCGGCACCCGAGCCCCAGGCCAATCTCATCGACCGCTACCTGGTCGCCGCCGAGCACGCCGGCATCCGCCCGCTGCTGCTGCTGAACAAGGCCGACCTGATCAACGACGACAACGCAGCGACGCTCAATGCGTTGCTGGCAGTGTACCGCGACCTCGGTTACCCGCTGCTGGAGGTGTCTGCACACCACGGCGATGGCATGCAACGCCTGCAGCAGACACTGGACGAGCACATCAGCGTGTTCGTCGGGCAATCGGGCGTGGGCAAGTCGTCGCTGGTCAACAGCCTGCTGCCGCAGGCACAGACGCGGGTTGGCGACCTGTCGGAGTGGTCGGGCCAGGGCACCCACACCACCACCACCGCACGGCTCTACCACTTCCCCAACGGGGGCGACCTGATCGACTCACCCGGTATCCGCGAGTTTGGTTTGGCGCATGTCAGCCGGGACGATGTGGAAGCAGGCTTCATCGAATTCCGCGAACTGCTCGGCAACTGCCGCTTCCGCGACTGCAAGCACGACCGCGAGCCGGGGTGTGCGCTGCTCAAAGGGCTGGAGGAAGGGCGTATCTCGGCGCAGCGGATGCACAGCTACCGCTCGATCGTGGCTAGCCTGACGCAAGACACCTACTGAAGATGCAGGAGCGGCATTGCGCCGCTCTTGCAGATTACGTGCTCAGTTTTCCTTGGGCTCGTCCATCTTCAGCACGCCATCCTCGAAGATGTTCAGCTTCTGACGCAATTCACGCGGCTGCATCGGCGCCGCGCCATCGGCCGGCGCGGCGGAGGCACCAGGTGCTCCTGGCGCCGCATCGGCAGGCGGGGTCGGATTGGCCGGTGCTTCAGGTGCGCCCTGCTCGCCCTCGATATCCCGCTGGGCTTTCTTGGTCAGCACGATGATGTCGATCCGGCGGTTGACCGGATTGAACGGGTTCTCGCGGTCGAACAGCGACGAGGAGGCGTAACCCACCACCCTTGCGACCTGCCCATCCGGATAACCACCCGCCACCAGCGCACGTCGCGCGGCGTTGGCACGGTTGGCCGACAGCTCCCAGTTGCCGAAATCACCGGTGCCGGCATAAGGCTTGGCATCGGTATGGCCGCTGACGCTGATCTTGTTCGGCACAGCCTTGATGGTGTCGGCCATCGCCAGCAGGATGTCTTCGAAGTAGGGCTTCAGGCGCGCACTGCCGAGGTCGAACATCGGTCGGTTCTCGGCGTCCATGATCTGGATGCGCAGGCCGTCCTGGGTGATCTCGAACAGGATCTGGTCCTTGAACTTCTGCAGTTGCGGATTTTCCTCGACCTTGTTCTGCAGCTCCTGCAGCAGCAGTTGCAGACGCTCCTGCTCGACCTGCTCGGCCATGGTCTCGATCCGGTCTTTGTCCATCTGCACGCTGGTGTCAGGCGTCGGCTCGGACTTCTCTTCCGGGTTGATGGTCTTTTCCGGTGCCAGCTGCGGCGAGCCACCTAGGTCGATGACGTAGGGCGTACCGCTTTCGGAGAAGCCGATCGGGTCCTTGAAGTAGCCGGCGATGGCGATCTTCTGCTCCGGAGTGGCCGTGGACAGCAACCACAGCACCAGGAAGAACGCCATCATCGCCGTGGCGAAGTCGGCGAAGGCGATCTTCCAGGAACCGCCATGGTGGCCGTCGCCGTAGCGCTTGACGCGCTTGACGATGATGGGCTGATTGTTCTCCATGACTTAGCGACCGCGAACCGCTTGTTCCAGTTCGGCAAAGCTCGGTCGGTGCGCCGGGTACAGCACCTTGCGCCCGAACTCGACAGCCAGCGACGGCGGCATGCCGGACGCCGAGGCCACCAGCGAAGCCTTGATCGCCTCGTAGACGTTCAGTTCTTCCTTGGCATCGTGGCGCAGGCAGTTGGCCAGCGGGCCGAAGAAGCCGTAGGCGGCGAGAATACCGAAGAAGGTGCCGACCAGCGCTGCACCGACGTGCAGGCCGATGGACTTCTGGTCGCCATCGCCCAGCGAGGCCATGGTCACCACGATACCCAGTACCGCAGCGACGATACCGAAGCCGGGCATGGCGTCGGCGACACTGGTCACTGCATGGGACGGGTGCTCGAGGTCTTCCTTCATGCTCAGCAGCTCCATGTCGAACAGGCCTTCGAGCTCATGGGGCGCCATGTTGCCGGTCGACATGATGCGCAGGTAGTCGCAGACGAACGCGGTCATCCGCGCATCGCCCATGACCGCAGGGTACTTGGCGAAGATCGGGCTGGCCGCGGGATCCTCGATGTCACCCTCGATGGCCATCATGCCCTCGCGGCGACTCTTGTTGAGAATCTCGTAGATCAGGCCCAGCACTTCCAGGTAGAACGTATGGGTGAAGCGGCTGCCGAACATCTTCAGCGACTTCTTCATGACGTGCATGGTCATGTAGCCAGGGTTGGCCTGGAGAAACGCGCCAAAGGCCGCACCGCCGATGATCAGCACTTCGAACGGCTGGATCAGCGCCGCGATCTTGCCGTGGGAGAGCACGTATCCGCCGAGCACACTCGCGAATACGACGATGATGCCGATAATTTTAGCCATAGATTGAAAGCACTTGCTGTCGTGGTCAGGGTCAGGGGCGGAAGCTTGGAAACTCTTCTTCTCCTTATCGGCAGAACTGCGCCAGACTATAGCCACTCAATGCGAAAAGCCAGTTCGGACTGATGTCAAAATGCCAATCGAAACCAAGGTGCCAGCGCAGATCCCCTCCTCTCTAGATGCCTGGGTAAGGCTGCTCGACGGCATCCGCGTGCCGGTGCCCAAAGAGAGTCACGACCGCGTTCTGGCGGCCATCAACGACAACCGTCGCTCGCTGCGCGACATCGCCGAACTGATGCAGGACAGCCCGTCGCTGGTGCTGTGCGTGATGCGCGAAGCCAACCACCCGACCCACGCCAGCCAGGCCGAGCCCGCCGAGAGCCTGGAAGTCGCCCTGAATCGCCTGGGCCTGAGCCGCACCCTGCAACTGATGGGGCGCCTGCCATCGATACCGGGCGACGACATCCCCCCAGTACTGCGCCAGTTCCTGCTGATCAGCCAGCACGCCACCCAGCAGGCCAACGGCCTGTTCGCCAGCCGCCTGGCACGCCTGTGGCAGGAAATCCACTGGGGCAGCCTGCTGTTCCTCTCGCCACTGTGGGCGCTGGCCCTGGCCTACCCCAAGCTGCTCGACACCTGGGAACTGCGGGTCATTCACAAGGGCGAAGAAGCTTCAGAGGTGGAACATGCACTGTTTGGTGTGCGCATCATGGAGTTGTGCCGCGCCGTCGCCACACACTGGCGCCTGCCGGAATGGGTCACCCAGGGCTATCGCCTGCTGCTCGAAGAACGCGAGCAACTGGCCCAGGTGTTGAACATCGCCCGCGAGCCCGACGATCTGAGCAAGCAGCATCGACTGGACGAAGAGCCCGGGCTGCGCCGCTGGTTCAACCAACCGGCCAACACCGTGCTGTTGGCCAACGGCCTCGCGCTGTCGGCCCAGGTCGGCTGGGACAACCCGCACCTGCTGCGCTGGCAACTGCTCACAGCCATGTACCTGCAAACCACGCTGGACGATGTGCAGCAGCAAGTGCACCAGCAAGCGGCGGCCAGCGCCCGTCACCACGCCCGGCATGCGCTGTTCCACCCGGCCGAGGCGCTGATCTGGCCCTGGCAGCAGCGCCGTCCGCACCCGGACATGCTCACCCCGCCACCGCCACCCGCCCAAGACCTGGCGCGCTGGCGCACGCTGTGCGGCGACCTTCTTGCACAGCCCAGCCCCTTCACCAACACCGTGCACCTGGCCACCCAGGCACGCGAGGCGCTGCTGGCTTGCGGCATGCAGCGGGTGCTGTTGTTGTTGCTCGACAAACCCAACGACTGCCTGCGCGTCCAGCAAAGCGCCGGCCTGCCGCGCGAAGCCTCAGGGCTGACGTTGGCACTGGGCCAGAGCAAGCTGCTGCAAAAACTGCTGAGCAAAGCCGCGCAACTGCGCCTGACACCCGACAACCATGCCCAGTTTTCCGCCCTGCTGCCCGCACCGCTGCGTGCGCTGTTCCCCAGCGAACACCTGCTGTTGCGCTCGCTGGCCGTGAACGACCAGGTGCTGATGCTGGCGATCGCCGACCAGGGCGGCAAGCCGCTTGCCGACGTGAGCGTGCAGGCCTTCGGGAAAACCGCACAGTGTATCGAGCGCGCGCTGGCCAGCTTCGCCAACCGCAATGCCTGAGCCTTGCGCTACAATCGCACCTCCCTTGCTCCCCGGAGACCGTGGATGACTGATTTTTCCGGCTTGCCCCTGGTGATCGAAGCCGCCGACCTGCTGCCACGCCTGGATTCGCCTGAGCTGATCCTGGTCGACCTGAGCAGCGCCAACCGCTATGTCAGCGGCCATATTCCCGGCGCGCGGTTCGTCGAGGGCAAGCGCACCCAACTGGGCCAGCCCCCGGCCCCCGGCCTGCTGCCGACCCAGGCCGACCTGGAAAAGCTGTTCAGCGAGCTTGGCCATCGGGACGACGCGGTGTACGTGGTATACGACGACGAAGGCGGCGGCTGGGCCGGGCGCTTCATCTGGCTGCTCGACGTGATCGGCCACACGCGCTACCACTACCTCAACGGCGGCATCCAGGCCTGGCCCGCGGACAAGCTCGTCACTGAAGTGCCACCAGCCGCCAGCACGCCTGTACGCCTGCGCTTGCGCGCCGAACCCACCGCCACTCGCGAATACCTGCAAAGCCGCCTGGGCGCAGACGACCTGGTGGTCTGGGACGCCCGCGGCCCGCAGGAATTCAATGGCGAGAAAGTCCTGGCAGCCAAGGGCGGCCATATCCCCGGCGCGGTCAACTTCGAGTGGACTGCCGGTATGGACCTCAACGACCACCTGCGCATTCGCAAGGACATCGCCGAAGTACTGCAGCAGTTGGGCATCACCCCTGACAAGGAAGTGATCACCCACTGCCAGACCCACCGTCGCTCCGGATTCACCTACCTGGTGGCCAAGTCACTCGGCTATCCACGGGTCAAGGCCTACGCCGGCTCGTGGAGCGAGTGGGGCAATCACCCGGACACGCCTGTAGAAGTTTAAGGAACCTGCATGAAATCCCGTCTGTTCATCATCAGCCAGCACCTGCTGCCGCATCACCTGCTGTCGCGCCTGGCCGGCTGCGTCGCCGAGTGCCGCGCACGCTGGTTCAAGAATGCCTTCACCGCCTGGTTCGCCAAACGCTACCAGGTGAACATGTCCGAGGCGCTGGTCGAAGACCTGACCGCCTACGAGCACTTCAACGCGTTCTTCACCCGCGCCCTCAAGCCCGGCGCGCGCCCCCTGGATGAAACCCCGGGCGCGATCCTGTGCCCGGCCGACGGCGCGGTCAGCCAGCTCGGTCCGATCGAGCACGGTCGCATCTTCCAGGCCAAGGGCCACAGCTTCAGCGCCCTCGAGCTGCTCGGTGGCGATCCGGCACTGGCCGCGCCGTTCATGGGCGGCGAGTTCGCCACCATCTACCTGTCGCCGAAGGACTACCACCGCGTGCACATGCCGCTGGCCGGCACCCTGCGTGAAATGGTCTACGTACCGGGCCGCCTGTTCTCGGTCAACCAGACCACGGCAGAAAACGTCCCGGAACTGTTCGCCCGCAACGAGCGCGTGGTTTGCCTGTTCGACACCGAACGCGGGCCGATGGCCGTAGTGCTGGTGGGGGCGATGATCGTTGCCTCGATCGAGACGGTCTGGGCCGGGCTGGTCACGCCGCCCAAGCGCGAGCTGAAGACCTTCCGCTACGACGAAGCCAGCCGCGCGCCGATCCATCTGGAAAAAGGCGCGGAACTGGGGCGTTTCAAGTTGGGATCGACCGCGATCGTGCTGTTCGGACCAGAGCAGGTGAAATGGGCCGAAGCCCTGGGCGCCGGGTCTGCCGTACGCATGGGTGAGCAACTGGCGCTGCCGGCACAGGGCTGACTCAGGATTGGCGGGGGGGGGGG
>NZ_JABWRO010000032.1:0-44785 GCF_014268985.1 Pseudomonas sp. RW10S2
GCCAGCCCGCTCCCACAGGGATTGGGCTGGCCTCTAGATTGTGAACAAGACGCTCAGCCGTCTTTCAGCCCAGGCGGTGCCACTCGCGCTTGTCCCGGCTCAGCAATTCATTGCCCTCCTCGGGCCCATCCTCACCCGCCTCGTACTCGTGCACTTCGCCCCCCTTGGCCCAGGCGTCGAGAAATGGCTGTACCGCACGCCAACCATTCTCGATATTGTCGGCCCGCTGGAACAGCGTCTGGTCACCGGTCAGGCAGTCGTAGATCAAGGTTTCGTAACCGGTCGCCGGGGTCATCTTGAAGAAGTCCTTGTAGGCAAAACCCAGCTCGACGTTCTCCATCACCAGTTCAGGCCCGGGGCGCTTGGCCTGTAGGTCGAACCACATGCCTTCATTGGGCTGAATCTGAATCTTCAGGTAGTTGGGCTTGGGTCGCTCCAGCTCCGACTCGCGGAACTGCGCGTAAGGTGCAGGCTTGAAGCAGATGGCGATTTCGGTGTCGCGCACGCTCATGCGCTTGCCGGTACGCAGGTAGAACGGCACACCCGCCCAGCGCCAGTTGTCGATCATCACCCTGAGCGCGACGTAGGTTTCAGTGCGGCTTTGCGTGTCGACATTGTTTTCCTCGCGATAACCGGCCAGCCGCTTGCGCCCCTGTTTGCCCGCCACGTACTGCCCCCGCACCGAGTTCTTCAGCGCCATCTTCTGCGACCAGGGGCGGATGGCACCGATCACCTTGGCCTTCTCGCCGCGAACGGCGTCGGCGCCGAAGGCTGCCGGTGGCTCCATGGCGACCATCGCCAGCAACTGGAACAGGTGATTGGGCACCATGTCACGCAAGGCACCGGTATTGTCGTAGAACGCGCCACGCGTCTCGACACCGACCGTCTCGGCGGCGGTAATCTGCACGTGGTCGATGTAGTGGTTGTTCCAGAACGACTCGAACAGGCCATTGGAGAAGCGGCTGACCAGAATGTTCTGCACCGTCTCCTTGCCCAGGTAATGGTCGATGCGATAGATCTGCCGCTCGCTCATCACCTTGAGCAGGCAGGCGTTGAGCGCCTCGGCACTGGCAAGATCGGTACCGAACGGCTTCTCCACCACCACCCGGCGAAAACCGCCCGCAGACTCGTCGAGCAAGCCAGCCTCGCCCAGGCGCTGGGCCACCTCTGGGAAGAAACGCGGCGAAGTGGCCAGGTAGAAGATAGCGTTGCCGTGACGGGTCTTGGCGATGCGCTTGCCGATCGCCGAATAGGTCGCAGGGTCCAGGAAGTCGCCGGTCTGGTAGTCCAGGCGCTTGGCCAGGCGCGACCACAGCCCTTCGTCCAGACACTTGCCCGCCCCCTCGCCGCCTTTGTCGCGCTCGATCATGAAGTCGTGCAGGCGCTCGGCGAACTGCTCGGCGCTGGCGTGATTATGGTCGACCCCGACAATCCGCAGGTTGCGGTCCAGCAAACCGTCACGGCTGAGGTTGTACAGTGCCGGCATCAGCAGGCGCTTGACCAGGTCGCCATTGGCGCCGAACAGAAACAGCGTGCAAGGCGGCGCTGCGGGAATCGTCTGTTTGCTCATGAACCCTTCTTCTCGACATGGCCGCCAAAGCCCAGGCGCATGGCAGACAACACCTTGTCGCCGAAGGTGCCTTGCTGCTGGCGTGAGCGGAAACGGGCAAACAGCGCGCTGGACAACACCGGCACCGGCACCGCCTGCTCGACCGCCGCATCGATGGTCCAGCGCCCTTCACCGCTGTCGGACACCGAACCGCTGAACTGGGCCAGGTGCGGATCGGCAACCAGCGCATCGGCGGTGAGGTCGAGCAGCCAGGAAGTGACCACACTGCCACGCCGCCAGACTTCGGCGATCTCTGCCACATTCAGGTCGAAACGCTGGTCCTCGGGCAGCTCGGGGCCGCCCTTGCTGCGCAGCAGGTCGAAACCTTCGGCATAAGCCTGCATCAGGCCGTACTCGATACCGTTGTGCACCATCTTCACATAGTGCCCGGCACCGGGCGGGCCGGCGTGAATGTAGCCATGCTCGGCACGCCCAGGCTCGCCCGTGCGCCCCTGCGTACGCGCAATGTCACCCACACCCGGGGCCAGCGCCTTGAACAACGGCTCCAGCCGCTCGAACACACCCTTCTCGCCGCCAATCATCATGCAATAGCCGCGCTCCAGGCCCCAGACCCCACCGGAGGTGCCTACGTCCAGATAGTGCAGGCCACGCGTTGACAGGTGAGCAGCGCGGCGCACGTCATCCTTGTAGAAGGTGTTGCCGCCATCGATGATCGCGTCGCCCGGCTCCAGCAGCTCGGCGAGCTGGGTGATGGTCTGCTCGGTGGGCTCACCCGCCGGCAGCATGATCCAAACGGCCCGAGGCGCCTTGAGTTTCTGTACCAGCGCGCCCAGGTCGTGGGCGCCAAGGGCACCCTCGTCGCTCAAGGCGCTGATGGCCTCACGGTTGCGATCATGTACCACGGTCTGGTGGCCTGCGCGCATCAGCCGTCTTGCGATATTACCGCCCATGCGGCCCAGCCCGACGATTCCCAGTTGCATGTGCCGATGCTCCCCTTGCGAAATGGATGACGAACGCGATTCAGGTGTTCAGGTTAGTCCAGCGTACCGCACGAGGGTTCACCGACGAACGGCGTGACCACCATAAACAAAAAAGTTCCCAAGGGCGGGGAAAGAATTCAGAATGCGCGCCGCACGAAGCGTCTACGCTTGTCACTGTCACCAGCCAAACTGCGAGGTGTGCTCATGGGTACCTACATGCCTGCCACTCCCCCCCAGACCCTCTATGTCACCGTGCGCCGCGACGAACTGCGCCAACTGAAGGACGAGCGCGACCAACTGCGGCAACAGGTGGCCGAGCTGAACCTGTTGCTCGAACAGGCCCGCCTGGGCAACAAGGCTGCCGGACGCTGACCTTTCGCCGCACCGCGCAGCCCCTGCGCACGCGACGCCCTGTCGTACCCCGCCTCCTTAACCAGCGAAAATGCCTTCAAAGATAGTCGCCTGTTCCTATATAGGTCTCATCTCAGGCTACCTAGATTGAGCGACGCCGCGGGCCCATTCCGGTGCCTGCTTCGCGTGGAAAACACCCATGAACAAACTGACGTACTGGCTCCCGCTCGTTTTGCTGGGAAGCCTCAGCCTGCACGCGCACGCCGCGCCGCAGCCGTGCCAGCAGCTCGACGAGAAACAAGCCCTGGCGCTGTTCGAACGCTGGAACGACAGCCTGCGCAGCGGCGATCCACAGCAAGTGGCCAAACTGTACGAAAACGATGCGGTGTTGCTGCCGACGGTCTCCAGAACCCCACGCCTGACCACCGTCGAGCGCCTCGACTACTTCAAGCACTTCCTCGCCGACCAGCCCTCCGGCAAGCTCGACACTCATCACCTGAGCCAGACCTGCAACAAAGCCACACTGGCCGGGTTGTACACCTTCGACTTCGCCAAGACCGGGCAACAGGTCGCTGCGCGCTACACCTTCACCTACCGCTGGGATGGCCAGCAGTGGCTGATCCACCACCACCATTCCTCGCTGCTGCCGACCACCTGACACTGCCCGCATTCCCCGCCCAACGGATGCCTGTTGCGCCGCAGCAACGCAATGTCGCTGCGGCTTTGGTGCGCCAACGTTTGCGCAGATCAACGGTCATGCAAATTGTGACCAGCGGGTCATCCTGCCTACCTTTCGTCCCCTACACTGCGGATTCGGCCCGTGTTTTGCTCCGAAAACCAGTGACGCAATCAAGTCGAACTTTCCGAAACACGGGCAGGTCAGGAAGTAAGTAGGCCACGCAAAGGGACTTCCTCACGCGTCAGCCCGCCCACCCCACACTGTCCAGGCGCCTGTTCGGCCGGAATGCCGCTCGCGCTGTGCCTGCGCGCACGACCATGGGGCAAGGAATGCACTACGAAGATGCTGAAAGCCAAAGCGAGAACAGATACGAGATAAACGTAACGGGTGCCAGCACCCGCATGAACAAGGGACGGAGAGAAGTATGATCAGTGCCGCTGTCGAGCCTCACGCAGAATCATTCAACCTGGAAAATCGCGAGCCTGTTGCACCTGGCTTCGCCACGACAGGCAAGGCACCCGCTACCACGCGCCGCAACAACCCGCACAAGCGCAAGGTGCTGTTCGTCACCTCCGAAATCGCCGACCTGGTCAAGACGGGGGGCCTGGGCGATGTTTCCGCCGCCCTGCCCCGGGCGCTGTCACACCTGCACGATGTGCGTGTGCTGATCCCCGGCTACCCGCAAGTGGTCGATAGCGACAACCCCATTCACATCGTTGGCGAACTCGGTGGCCATGCTGCGCTTCCGCCGTGCAAGATCGGGCGCATGGACCTGCCGGATGGCCTGGTCATCTACGTGCTGATCTGCCCCGAGTTGTATGAGCGCGAAGGCACCCCATACGGTGCCAACAATGGCCGTGACTGGCCGGACAACCACATCCGTTTCGCCCGCCTGGGCCTGGCCGCCGCAGAGATCGCCGCAGGCGATGCAATGGCGCACTGGCGCCCCGATCTGGTGCACGCCCATGACTGGCCAGCCGGTCTGGCGCCTGCCTACATGCACTGGCGCGGCCTGAATACACCGACTTTGTTCACCATCCACAACCTGGCGTACCAAGGTGTCTACAGCCGAGGCTGCAGCCCGGAGCTGGCCATTCCCGACCATGCCATGCAGCAGGAAGGCATGGAATTCTACGGCAAGCTGTCGTTCCTCAAGGCCGGGCTGGCCTACTCGAGCCACATCACCACGGTCAGTGCCACCTACGCCCGAGAGATCACCACGCCCGAGTTCGGTTGCGGCCTCGACGGCTTTCTCGCCAGCAAGGCCCAGCAAGGCCTGCTGGGCGGCATCCCCAATGGCATCGACGAGAGCTGGGATTCGGCCACCGACACCCATCTGCTGCACAACTTCAGCATCAACGACTGGGAAGGCAAGGCGCGCAATGCCGAGCAGGTCCGCGAGCTGTTCGGCCTGGAGCCGTCCGAAGGGCCGCTGTTCGCCGTGGTCTCGCGCCTGGTCTACCAGAAAGGCCTGGACCTGACGTTGAGCGTGGCCGCCGACATCGTCCAGCAAGGCGGTCAGATCGCGATCATCGGCCGCGGCGAGCCGGAAGAGGAACAGGCCATGCGCGATCTGGCCCTGCGCCATCCTGGTCGCATCGGCGTGCGCATCGGCTTCAACGAAACCGATGCCCGGCGCATGTTCGCCGGCAGCGATTTCCTGCTGATGCCCTCGCGCTACGAGCCCTGCGGATTGAGCCAGATGTACGCACAGCGTTTCGGCTCACTGCCGGTGGCACGCAATACCGGTGGGCTGGCCGACACCATCGAAGATGGCGTCACGGGTTTCCTGTTCAACGAGTCGAGCGCCGAGAGCTACCGCGAAGCCTTGAACCGCGCCTTCTACGTACACGGCAAGAAAGACCTGCTCAATGCCATGCGCTGCCTGTCGATGACCCAACCGTTCAACTGGTGCCAGGCGGTGGAACCCTACGCTCGCCTCTACGAGGAACTGGTCTGCCAGGCACGCAGCCGCCACTACTGAACGAGGGCTACGAAGATGCACAGGCATGGCGCACAGCAACTGGACGCCACGTCGGCGCGCTTCGCCCTCTGGGCGCCGGATGCGCGCAACGTGAGCGTGGAAATCGAGCGGCAGCCGTCTGTCGAGCTGCTGTCCGAGGGAGATGGCTGGTTCAGCGGTATCGCTCCCTGCCAGGCGGGTGATCGCTACCATTTCAGGATCGACGGCCACCTGAAGGTGGCCGACCCGGCGTCGCGCTACCAGCCCGACGGCGTGCACGGTCCCAGTGAAGTCGTCGATCTCCAGCGTTACGGCTGGCAGCACCCTTGGCGCGGCCGCCCATGGCACGAGGCGGTGATCCAGGAACTGCACGTGGGCCTGCTCGGCGGCTATGCAGGTGTTTCCCAGCAGCTGCCACGCCTGGCAGAACTGGGTATCACCGCCATCGAGCTGATGCCGATCAACCAGTTCCCCGGCGAGCGAAACTGGGGCTACGACGGCGCCCTGCCCTTCGCCCCGCACAACGCTTACGGCAGCCCGGATCAATTGTGCGCACTAATCGACCAGGCCCATGGCCACGGGCTGATGGTGATGCTCGATGTGGTCTACAACCACTTTGGCCCTGACGGCAATTACCTGCCGCAGTACGCCAGCCGGTTCTTCCGTGAAGACCGCCAGACCCCCTGGGGCGCCGCCATCGACTTTCGCCGTGCAGAAGTACGCGAGTTCTTCATCCAGAACGCCCTGATGTGGCTGTGCGACTACCGCTTCGATGGGCTGCGCCTGGACGCCGTGCACGCCATCGACCAGCCGGACTTTCTCGTCGAACTGGCCCGCCGCGTGCGCGCCGCTGTCGAGCCGGGCCGCGAAGTGTGGCTGGTGCTGGAGAACGAACACAACCAAGCGGCGCTGCTTGAGCAAGGCTTCGACGCGCAGTGGAACGATGACGGCCACAACGCCCTGCACGTGCTGCTCACGGGCGAGACCGAAGGCTACTACGCCGACTACAAGCACCGCCCGATCGAGCAACTGGCCCGCTGCCTGAGCGAAGGCTTCGTGTTTCAGGGCGAGCCCAATCGCCATGGCACACCCCGTGGCGAGCCCAGCGCTCACTTGCCACCGAGTGCCTTCGTGCTGTTCTTGCAGAACCACGACCAGATCGGCAACCGCGCCCTTGGCGAGCGTCTCAGCCGCCTGTGCCCGCCCCCGGCGCTGCGGGCCGCCACCGGCCTGTTGCTGCTGGCGCCGATGATCCCGCTGCTGTTCATGGGTGACGAAGAAGGCAGCTGCCAGCCGTTCCTGTTCTTCACCGATTTCCACGATGAGCTGGCCGATGCCGTGCGCGAAGGTCGGCGCGGCGAGTTCGCCCACTTCGCAGCCTTCGCCGACCCCGAGAAGCGCGCGCACATACCCGACCCCAACGCCCTGCAAACCTTCGAAGCGTCACGCCCGGTCAACACACAAGTGCTCGCTGGCTGGCACGGCCTCTATCACCAACTGCTGGATATCCGCCATCGCCAGATCGTCCCGCGCCTGGTGGGCAGCCGCGCACTGGGCGTCGAAGTGCTCGGCGACAAAGCCCTCAGCGCCCGCTGGCGACTGGGCGACGGCTGCGAGCTGCGCATCGATTTGAACCTTGGCGCATCTGCGCAGCCCATTACTTTGCCAGGCATAGATACACGCCTGTTCGACAGCAGTGACAACGCCCATCCAGACTCCACCCTGGCCGCGTACAGCTGCGTGGTCAGCCTGCTTCCCTCTCGCCTGGAGACGCCATGAGCGAAATGCCCCTGCACCGTCTCGCCGCCCGCGCGGGCCTTGCCCGCGACTGGATAGACGCGAACGATCGTCCCCAGCAGGTATCTGACGAGGCTCTGCGCCGGGTTCTGCAAGGGCTTGGCCATCCCGCCGAGGATGACGCTGCCATCGCGCGCAGCCTGGCCGCCCTGGAGCAGCTCGAGGACAGCGAGCATCTGCCGCCACTGCTCACCGCCGACCTTGGCCAGCCGCTGGCCCTGGCACGCTGGTTCAGCCCAAACAGCCCGGTACGTTGCACCCAGGAAGACGGCAGCGTGCACGCGCTGACCCTCGACCCACTGGCACAACTGCCCGGCGAACTGCCTATCGGCTACCACCGCCTGGAAATCGATGACCGACAGGTCACCATCGCCGTCGCGCCGCCGCGTTGCCACAGCCTGCAGGACGGCACCGAGCAACACCCTCCGCGTTGCTGGGGCCTGGCCGTGCAACTCTACAGCCTGCGCCGCCCTGGTGACGGTGGCTATGGCGACTGCCTGGCCCTGGAGCAACTGGCGCGCAGTGCGGCAGAGCGAGGCGCCGATGCGCTGGCGATCAGCCCGATCCATGCGTTGTCGATGTACGACCAACAGCACTTCAGCCCCTACTCACCATCCAGCCGCCTGTTGCTCAACACCCTCTACGCCAGCCCCTCGGTACTGCTCGGCGAGCGCGAGGTGCGCACGGCGGCCAAAGCTGCGGGCCTGACCCAGAGCCTCGAAGACCTGGAGCAGACGTCGCTGGTCGACTGGCCGCGCGCGGCCGATGTGCGGCACAAGCTGCTCAAGGCGCTGTATGCAGATTTCAGCCAGAGGGAACACCCCCTGCGCCCGGACTTCGACAGCTTTCGCCAGTCCGCTGGCCAAGCCCTGGAGCACCATTGCCATTTCGAAGTGCTGCAGGCCGAAGCCGTGGAGCAAGGCCTGGGCGCCGACTGGCGCGCATGGCCGGACGCCTGGCGCAGCCCCGAGGAGCCGGAAGTGCAGGCCATGGCTGCGGCCTACCCGGCGCTGGTGGAGTTTCATGCCTTCTGCCAATGGCTCACCGAGCGCAGCCTGCAACGCGCCCAGGATGCCGCGCGCAGCAACGGCATGGGCATCGGCTTGATCGCTGACCTGGCGGTGGGTGCCGACGGTGCCGGCAGCCAGGCCTGGAGCCGCCAGGACGAACTGCTGGCCGACCTCAAGGTCGGCGCGCCGCCCGACATTCTCAATCGTTCGGGCCAGGACTGGGGCATCTGCGCCTTCTCGCCCGACGGCCTCAAGCGCAACGGCTATCGTGCCTTCATCGAAATGCTGCGAGCCAATCTCGCCCACGCCGGCGGCCTGCGCATCGACCACGTGATGGGGCTGCGCCGCCTGTGGCTGATCCCGCGCGGCGCCAAGCCGAGCGAGGGGGCGTATCTGAACTACCCCGTCGAAGACCTGCTGCGCCTGCTGGCGCTCGAATCGACACGCCATCAGGCGGTGATCCTCGGCGAAGATCTCGGCACCGTACCGCCCGGGCTGCGTGAGCAACTGGCGGACAAGGGCGTGCTGGGCATGCGCGTGCTGCCGTTCGAGCAGACCTCGCCCGGCCACTTCAAACCGATCCTCGACTGGCCCGATACCGCCCTGGCCACCACCGGCACCCACGACCTCGCCCCGTTGGCCGGCTGGCTGCGAGCACGGGACATCGACTGGAACCACCGCCTGCAACTGATCGACGCCGCCACCGAACTGCACTGGAGGCATGAGCGCGAGCAGGAGATTCACGGCCTGCGCCGCAGCCTGGAAGCGAACTATGGCCCTTTGAAGGATAACGACGCCTTGATCGACACCGCCATCCGTTATGTCGGCCACACCCGCGCACCGCTCGTGCTGGTCCCACTCGAAGACCTGCTCGGCAGCGACGAACAACCCAACCTGCCCGGCACCACCGACGGCCACCCCAACTGGCGTCGACGCTTCGCCCTGCCCGTCAGCAAACTGCTCGACGACGAGGATGCCGCACGTCGCCTGGAACTGCTGGCGCAGGCCCGCGAACAAGCCTGGGAGCGCGACCGATGAAGCCCTTGACCGCCACCCAGCGCCTGCAGTTTCACAGCGACTTCACCCTCGACGATGCCGTGCCACTGGTGCCCTACTTCGCCCGGCTGGGCATCAGCCACCTGTACGCCTCGCCCATACTCAAGGCCCGCGCCGGCTCCCGGCACGGCTACGACGTGGTCGATCCGACCCAGGTCAATCCCGAGCTGGGCGGCGAAGCGGCGCTGCAGCGGCTGGTGGCCGCGCTGCGCCAGCACGGCATGGGGCTGATCCTCGACACCGTGTCCAATCACATGGCCGTGGGCGGTGCCGACAACCCCTGGTGGCAGAGCCTCCTGGCCTGGGGGCGGCGCAGCCCCTACGCCGAATTCTTCGATATCCAGTGGCACTCCAGCGACCCGCTGCTGGCTGGCCAGTTGCTGCTGCCGTTCCTGGGCAACGACTATGGCATCGCCCTGCAGAATGGCGAGATTCCGCTGACCTTCGACGCTGAGCACGGGGTGCTGCAGATCGAGCACTACGAGCACCGTTTCCCGATCTGTCCGCTGGATTACGGACGGATCCTCAGCCAGAGCGATGCCCCCTCGCTGCAGGCGCTGGGCATGCGCTTCGGCGCCTTGGGCGACTCCACCGACCCACTGACCGAGAGCCTGCCATTGCACGCGGAACTGGCCCACCTGGTACGCGAGGGCGCCCACCTGGAGCAGGCCCTGGCCGCCTTCGACAGCCACAGCGAAGCGGGCTTCAAGCGCCTGCACCTGCTGCTCGAGCGCCAGACCTATCGCCTGGCCAGTTGGCGCACCGCCGCCGACGACATCAACTGGCGACGTTTCTTCGACATCAACGAACTCGGCGGCCTGCGTGTGGAGCGAGCGACGGTGTTCGAAGCGACCCACGCAAAGCTGTTCGAGCTGATCGCTCGCGGCCTGGTCGATGGCCTGCGCATCGACCATATCGACGGCCTGGCCGACCCTCGCCGCTACTGCCGCAACCTGCGCCGCCGTGTCGATCACTTGCTGGTCCTGCGTCCACCAGAAGCGGCACTCGAGCATTTCCCGATCTACGTGGAAAAGATCCTCGGTGCCGACGAGCACCTGCACCAGGACTGGCTCACCGACGGCACCACCGGCTACGAGTTCATGAACCAGGTCTCGCTGCTTCAGCACGACCCGTCCGGCGAAGTGCCGTTGACCGACCTCTGGCGCAACGTCAGCGAGCGCCCCGAGTTCGACGAGGAAGTGCGCATCGCAAGACGTCTGGTACTCAATGCCAGCCTGGCCGGTGACTGCGAGTCGGTGGCCCAGGCGCTGTTGCAGGTCGCCCGCGACGATCTGATGACCCGCGACCTCACCCTCGGCGCAATCCGTCGTGCCCTGCAGGCGCTGGTCGAGCACTACCCGGTGTACCGCACCTACATCAATGCCTGTGGCCGTCCCCAGCAGGATGAGGCGTTCTTCCAGCGCGCCCTGGAAGGTGCCCGGCAATCGCTCGGCGAAGCCGACTGGCCATTGCTCGAACACTTCGAGCGCTGGCTCGGCGGACAGCCCTGGCGTCAGTTGCCTGTCGGCCGTGCCCGCAAGCACCTGCGCCATGCGTGCGTGCGCTTCCAGCAACTGACCGCACCCAGCGCCGCCAAGGCGGTCGAGGACACCGCGTTCTACCGCAGCGCCCGCCTGCTCTCGCGCAACGACGTGGGCTTCGAGGCCGAGCGGTTCAGCACCACACCTGCGCAGTTCCACAACGAAGCGCAACGCCGCCTGCGTGACTTCCCGGATAACCTGCTGGCCACTGCCACCCACGACCACAAGCGCGGCGAAGACTGTCGCGCGCGCCTGGCGGTGCTCAGTGAACACAGCCAGTGGCTCGCCAGCCGCGTCGAGCACTGGCGCGAACTGGCCGAGCCGCTGCGTGAAACCCTCGAAGACGGCCCGGCACCCAGCCCCGGCGATGAGTTGCTGCTGTTCCAGACCCTGCTCGCCAGTTGGCCCATGGAGCTGGGCCGTGACGACCCGAAAGGGCTCGAGCAGTTTGCCGAGCGCGTGCACCAGTGGCAGCAGAAAGCCCTGCGCGAAGCCAAGCTGCGCAGCAGCTGGGCTGCCCCCAACGAGCGCTACGAACAGGCCTGCGCCCGCTACCTCGATGGCCTCTTGCTCGACAGCGAAAACCAGCAACTGCGCCACTCGCTCGCCGACGCCGCCGCGCGCATCGCCTGCCCCGGTGCGCTCAATGGCCTGGTCCAGTGCCTGCTGCGCATGACCACGCCGGGTGTTCCCGACCTGTACCAGGGCAACGAATACTGGGACTTGAGCCTGGTTGACCCGGACAACCGCCGCCCAGTGGACTACCCGGCAAGACGCGCCAGCCTCGACGCCAGCCTGCCCGAGGCCGAGCTGCTTGAACACTGGCGCGACGGACGCATCAAGCAGGCCTTGATCGCCCGCGTGCTGGACCTGCGCCAAGCGCATCCCGAGCTGTTCCTGCGCGGCGCCTACCTGCCGCTCAACGCCCAGGGTCGCCACGCCGACAAGGTGCTGGCCTTCGCCCGCCTCGGTGAGGGCGAGCGTGCCATCGTCATCGTGCCACGGCTGGCCAGCAGCTTGCTGGACGCGGCCCCGATCCCCCTGATCCCAGCACAGAACTGGGACGATACCCGGCTGATCCTGCCGTTTGCCTTGTCGCCTGCCACTTGCACGGGACTTTTCGCACACACCGCTGTCAGCCCTTCTAGGGAGCTGATGCTGAGCAATGTGCTGTCGGAATTTCCGCTCAACCTGTTGATTGAACATGCATGAACTTCAGGAGCGTCGAAATGAGTGTCGATGAAAAGCGTATCCGCGAATTCGCCTACCAGATCTGGGAGTCGGAGGGTAAACCGGTAGGCCAGGAAGAGCGCCACTGGGAGATGGCCCACAAGCTGGCCGAAGCCGAGGCCCTGGCGCCCAAGGCCGCACCACGCAAGAAGGCCCCGGCCAAGCCCAAGGCACCTGCCGAACCCAAGGCCGCCGCGCTGCCGGCGGGCAAGCCTGTGGCCGAGAAGAAACCACGGGCGCCACGCAAGCCCGCCGCCGGCTGATATCCGCCTGCAGCTCAACCCATGACCTGTGGGAGCGGCTGTCTTGTTAAACATCCAAAGGCCAGCCCCTCCCTGTGGGAGCGGGCTTGCCGGCGAACACGGGCGTAGCCCGTGCCAGGCAGCGCAGTGTCTTTTTCGCGGGCCAGCCCGCTCCCACAGCGCACTGCCGAATTTAATTCACCTGGCCCGACGAGGACTGCCATGAACCCACGCACGCCGAAGAAAACCCGTTCCGTCGCGCCCACCCGGATTCGCGAGGGCCTGCCCTTCCCGCTCGGCGCCACCTGGGACGGACTGGGCGTCAATTTCGCGCTGTTCTCCGCCAACGCCACCAAGGTCGAGCTGTGCATCTTCGACGCGACCGGCGAAAACGAGCTCGAGCGCATCGAGCTGCCCGAATACACCGACGAGATCTACCACGGTTACCTGCCCGACGCGCATCCGGGGCTGGTCTATGGTTATCGCGTGCAGGGCCCCTACGAGCCCCAGAACGGTCACCGCTTCAACGCCAACAAACTGCTGATCGACCCCTACGCCAAGCAACTGGTGGGCGAGCTGAAATGGTCCGAGGCGCTGTTCGGCTACACCCTGGGGCACCCCGACGACGACCTGTCGTTCGATGAACGCGACAGCGCCCCCTTCGTGCCCAAGTGCAAGGTCGTCGACCCGGCCTTCACCTGGGGTCGCGACCAGCGGGTACAGATTCCCTGGGAGCAGACCGTCATCTACGAAGCCCACGCCCGTGGCATCAGCATGCGCCATCCGGCAGTGCCCGAGCATCTGCGCGGCACTTTCGCGGGGCTTGCCAACGACGCGCTGCTGGCCCACATCAAGGACCTGGGCGTTTCCAGCATCGAGCTACTGCCCGTGCACGCCTTCGTCAACGACCAGCACCTGCTGGACAAGGGCCTGAACAACTACTGGGGCTACAACACCCTGGCCTTCTTCGCCCCCCATCCCAAATACCTGGCCAGTGGCAAGATCGCCGAGTTCAAGGAGATGGTCGCGCACGTCCACGAGAAGGGCCTGGAAGTGATCCTCGATGTGGTCTACAACCACACCGCCGAGGGCAACGAGCGTGGCCCGACCCTGTCCATGCGCGGTATCGACAACGCCTCCTACTACCGCCTGATGCCTGACGACAAACGCTTCTACATCAACGATTCGGGCACCGGCAATACCCTCGACCTGAGCCATCCCTGCGTACTGCAACTGGTCACCGACTCACTGCGCTATTGGGCAGGCGAGATGCATGTGGACGGTTTCCGCTTCGACCTGGCGACCATCCTGGGCCGCTATCACGACGGCTACAGCGAACGTCACAGCTTCCTCGTCGCCTGCCGCCAGGACCCGCTGCTGCGCAGCGTCAAGCTGATCGCCGAGCCCTGGGACTGCGGCCCCGGCGGCTACCAGGTGGGCAACTTCGCCCCCGGCTGGGCGGAATGGAATGACCGCTTCCGCGATACGGCTCGCGCCTTCTGGAAAGGTGACGAGGGCCAACTGGCCGATTTTGCCGCGCGCCTGACAGGCTCCGGCGACATGTTCAACAACCGCGGCCGGCGCCCTTACGCCTCCGTCAATTTCATCACCGCCCACGATGGTTTCACCCTGCGCGACCTGGTCTCGTACAACGAGAAGCACAACGAGGACAACGACGAGAACAACCAGGACGGCACCAGCAACAACCTGTCCTGGAACTGCGGCGTCGAAGGCCCCACCGACGACCCGCAGATCAATGCCTTGCGCATGCGCCAGATGCGCAATTTCTTCGCCACGCTGCTGCTGTCCCAAGGCACGCCGATGATCGTCGCGGGTGATGAATTCAGCCGCACCCAGCATGGCAACAACAACGCCTACTGCCAGGACAGCGAGATCGGCTGGGTCAACTGGGACCTGGACGAGGACGGCACGCAACTGCTGGCCTTCGTCAAGCGTCTGACCCGGCTCAGGCTACAGTACCCGGTGCTGCGCCGTACGAGCTTCCTGGTCGGCGACTACAACGAGGCGATCGGAGTCAAGGACGTCACCTGGCTCGCTCCCGACGGCAGCGAGATGAGTGTGGAACAGTGGGAAGACCCGCACGGGCGTTGCCTGGGCATGCTGATCGACGGCCGCGCGCAAGTCAGCGGCATTGCCCGGCCAGGAGCGGAAGCGACGGTGCTGCTGATCGTCAATGCGCACCATGACGTGGTGCCGTTCAAGCTGCCGAGCGTACCTGAAGGCGAACACTGGAGTTGCCTGGTCGATACCGATCGGCCGCAGTTGCGCAAGGCACAGCACCTGGCGTTCGAGAGCCTGTTCGAGGTACAGGGCCGCTCGGTGCTGTTGCTGGTGTTGCAGCGCGAAGAGGAATGACCAGCCAGCGATACCCGCCCCCGCCCGCGTGACCATTGCCGATGGGCTGCCCGGCAGCCCATCGGCACGTTGCTCGAGCCACATCGATGGCCCGAGGCCGGCGCCTCAATGCAAAGTACTGCGCGCCTTGAGCCGTGCCCGCTCGATGACCTCCTGCCAGGTATCGTTTTCGTCTTCCGATACCTTGAACCAGGGGTATACCTGCACGCGCTGCTCGTAGTTCGCCCACTCGCCTTCGACATCCTCGCCATTGGCGCGCACGATCCTGCATTGGCGGCCCAACGCATCGTAAAAGTGCGTGTCGGCATAGATGCCTTCACGCGCACTGTCGTCGCTGACCCAGCGCCAGTCGTCGAGGTAGAACGGCAACCACATTCGAACCGCCTGCCCTTTGTTGTCGAACTCGGTCTTGCCGGTGACCGCCCAGCGCACCTCGGTGTGAGCCGACACCGCGTGCCCATCCTGATCCTGGGCAAGGCCTCCTTCCTCGGTACGCACGAACGCCTCGCCGCCCGGATTGAGGATGGCGACCTGCAACAACTGCGAGCCGCCTGTCAGCGACACCTGCACGCGCACCTGTTGCTCGGGATCGTTGTCATAACGGTCGGGCTGGATCTGGATCACATGGGGTGGCGTGCGCCCGGCCATGAACAGCTCGCCAGACACCTCTATGCCATCCCGACGCAAACGCTGCGCATCCCGCTGCCAGGCCAATGCACCGCAACGGCGGGTGCCCACGACACGACCATCGGCCTGCAGCGCCAAAGGCATCCAGCTGTCGACCACGGTGGTGAATGCCATGGCCACCGGCACCCCTTTGCTCTCGTTGAGGGCCACGGCCTGCTCGACCGTGCGAGGGGGCGTGAAGGCAGCATCGGGGGAGAAGCCGCTCATGACGGCTTCATCGCTGCCTGCCGGGGTTTCAGTACCATAGAAACGGGTATGCATCACCCGCCCCAGAGCATCGAGGCTGCTGGTGTGGGTGTTGTCATTGGCGTCCTTGATCTGCACTGGCTGCATGAAGCGCCAGTCATACACCTCGACAGTGGAGGTCAGACCGGCAGCATCGGTCACTTTGCACACGGCGATGTCATGGGCGCTGTACTGCAGTTGGCTGGGGCCAGTCACCGTGCTTTCCTGGACGGTGTCGGGCATCCAGAAATGCTCGGCGCCACGATACTCCGAAATGCCGTGGTGGCCGCAGTACGCCTCTTCGACTGGCGGCGACCACGGAATCGACGGCGCGCCTGTATCGGAGGGATCGTGCGGCTCGGCCAGTTCCTCGGCATCCTCCGGTCGGCTCATGGCGACATAGCCGCCACGCTTGAGCAGCTCGGTCAGGGATTCGGCCTGCACCCGGGTGTCCAGCAAGTGCTGGACGTCTACCAACCATGCCTGGAGCTGGACTGGGTGGGATGGATCACCACCGCGCATCGCAAGGTTGGCCAGCACGACTCGCCAGAACACGCTGTCAGCACCGGTCACGGCCAGTCCGTCCGCCACTGCGCCATGCAGGCGCTGCAGATCCGCACTGCCTTGCGCCTGGCCGGCGAACCATGCCACCACCGCTGGCAGGGCCGCATCGGCCACACGGCTCTGCTTGCGCAACGCCGCCTGCAAGCCCTCCGGCAACACCGCAGCGTCGGCCTGGTACAGCCGCTCGCGCAAGGCATCCACCGAAATCACGGTCTTGAGCGCCGCGCGCAGCATCCCGAGCGCCTGCTCGTCCTGGGGCGAGCACTGCAGATAAGCCATCAGCAGTGAGTACGAGGTCGCAACCGCCGTCACGTGCGGCAGGCGATCGCGCACCCGGCGCAGCACTGCCGGGTCGGCATTCGGGTTGGCCAGCGCCTGCTCCACCAGATTGCCCAAGGTCTGCTCGAAGGTCGGCCGCAGGACATCCAGTGAAGCCTTGTCGAGCATCGCCGTGCGGGTATAGGCCAGCAGTGCCTGACGCGAAGGGACCGTCGCGGCGCCTGAGCCATCGGCTTTCCGCCAGATCGCCTTCTCGTAGCCGACCAGCGTCGTCCTCTGCGGATCGGCCATCAGCAGTTCATCCACTGCCAGGTTCTCTACACTGAAACCGTCCATGGGCACGTCGCTGGCCGCCAGCTTGATCACATCCCGGCGCGTGCCATCCGCCAGACCGATGACAAAGTCATCGCCACGGACCAGATTGTGCACGCGGGAGCGGGTCAGATTGACCCAACAGTCGTACTGCTGCTCATCGCAACTTGCCTCGATCAAGCCCGCCGGCAAGCTGTCGGGATAGATCTGCCGCTCACTCTCATCCTTGACCAGGTCCGCCTCGCGCAACTGACGCGGATAGTTGACGACAGCGCTTTGCAGCACGTTGCCATACAAGTCCTGGGCGAGAACGAGCGTCTGGGCGACCACCGGGTCCTGCGGCACCCGTTCGCAGCTGAATGCCAGCTGCTGGATTGGCGTCACCAGCGCGCTCGGTCGCTGAGGATCGGCACTGGCCAAGGCCCGGATCTGCAGGCGCGAGCGCTCGAGGCTGTAGGGGTTGCCGGCACGCGGATGGCCGTCTTCCCCGTACACCTCACTGCGCATGACCTGGCCACGGACCGCGCGGTACAACCAGGCGCGCAGCGCCCCCGTTACCTCGAGCGCCTCCTCTGCATCGTCACGCCATTGGGTGAAACGCGGTGGGGCCTGAGGGAATCGGGCATCCATGTCGACAAAGGCGTCGTCAGCCACCGCATCGAGCGCCTCCACCCCAGTGTAGAACCAGGTGCAGGTACGCGAGGGCGGCGACAGATGGGCGGCCATCGACCGGACCATGTCATGGGTGTCGGTCTGGATCAGGCGCCTGAACCCGGCAAATTCACGTTCGCGGCCATCCCACACGCCGCCGAGATAGGTGGTCTCGCGACCCATGCACAAACCGGTAATTTCATTGATCGTCGTGATCCGGCTCACGGTATGGACCGGGAACGGCAAGTAGCTGACCGGCGTCTGGCCGCGGGCCAGTTGCTCGGCCTTTTCGTCGAGCCAGGCCTGGGCCGAGCTGCGGTACTGCAACTCGGTGCGGTTGCCGATGTTGTCGACGATGGTCGACAGCAACCACGGCCGGTGGTCGTTGAAGCGGTACAGCCAACTGCGGGGTGTTTTTTCAGGGCCATGGCCCGGCACCGTCACCAGCAAGTCGGCAGTCCCCTGGCCACGGATGTCGGCCACCTGCAGCTGGGCTTCATTGTCCAACGTCACCCCCTGCGGCATCTCGATCGCAGGCCCCTCGACGAAACGGTTGCCGCACTGGCTGATGAACACACGGATACGGGCGGGTTCCAGGTAAAGGATATCGGTGGTGCCCGCACCGTCGGTATCGGCGAGGAACACCCGCGAGGCGTTGAAATCCTCCACCTTGAAACCCGGGATACTGATGGCCTCGTCGAACCGGCCATAGCCCAGGGACGGCCAGAGCGTCACACTGTCGCCAGTGATGCGCAGCAGGTGCGACTGGCCACTGCCGGCAGGATCGGCGAAGGCGACCAGTTGCCGGTCGGCCCCATCCAGTGATGGCAGCGCTTCGCGCCCCGCGTACTCTGCAGTGACCGCCGCCAGCCAGCCGTCGGCGCCTGCGGAGGGATATAGCCGTACGCTCCGTGGGCCGAGGGCGCGCAGCATGACCACATCGGAGCGGCCATCGCCGGTGAGATCAGTCATCTGCGCAGCCTGATGGCCATACTCGCTGGGCAAGCCCAACAGCGGTTTCCACGCCCCCCAGATACCGTCGGGCGCCAGCGTGAAACTGCCACGCATTCCCGATTCGGTGATCAACCACTCGGGGCGGCCATCGCCATCCAGGTCGGTCAGGCTGCCGGTGCTATCGGCCGGACGCTTGGGCAAGAGCTGCGGCGCCCCCCAGATGATCGCATCCTGCGCCGCGCCTCGGGCCTTGTCCGGGCGCATCGGCGGCCGGTAATGCCAGGCGCCTCGATCCCGGTACAACAGCCCTGGCACGCCTTCACCCTGCAAGTCGGCCATCTGCCATGCAGGGGCCCAGAAGCCGTCGAGCGCTGGCACCGCTTCCCAACCGGGCGTAGCTCTGCCAGGTCGGGTCAGCTCGAACTCCATCGGCGGCAAGCGACAGTCGGATACGCTCGACAGTTGTTGCACCGACACCAGAATGCTGCAGACCGGGCCGCTGTCGTACTGCAGGTGCAGCCGTGCCACCAGCTCTGGCGTGTCGTCGGCCTCGCCGTTCATGCGTGCGGTGCGGTGCCAGAGCAGCACATCGCGGCACAGCCGGCGGATGCGCACGTTGAACCCATAGCGCCAGAACGAATGGCAGTCGTCGCGCACCGGCCAATCCTGCTCCGGCGCAAGCCCAGGCACCCGCTCGGGGTCGGCGCCGCGCTCGCCATAGTCGAATTGGGTGAAGGTGAGAAAATCCGTCTCGTCGAAGCCGTCCTGGGGAATCAGCAGCGCCTGCGAAGGCGTGGCGTTCATGGCATAGACAGTATCGGCATAGAGGTTGGCGACCTGCGGGTGGGCCTTGAGCTCCTGGTCGCTGCAGCCTTTGTCGTCTTCGGCGCGATAGCGGTACACCAGGTGCTCGCCACGGGCCGAAACGCGCTCCTCCAGGTACCAGCCCGCCACACGTTCAGGGGCTGCGGGATCGCGCAGACGTGCAGAGGCCGACCAGCCGAACAACGAAAGGCTGCCATCGGGCTGCCAGTGCAGCCAGAAACCAGGGTCAGCCGCAGCGCCTTTGACGACCCAATGCTCAAGACGCTGCGATGGCGCGCCGCTGCGCAGGCACCAAGGGGTGACGCTGTAGGTCTCACCACCAGAGGCCTCGGCGAACGGCAAGGCTGTGCGGTCATGGGGTGCACCGGCCTTGAGGATTTCCTCCCCGGACGGGCCGACCATTCGGTCGTTGCCGTCGTATTTAGGGAAACCGAAGCGGGTCATGCAGAAGATCGCCGGCAGGTCGCAATCCCAGCCGGCGCCGAAGGCGCTGTTACCGCCGCCAGAGGAGTAGTACAACGCCAGTTCCGCCGACAGCGCACGACCAGCCGGCGATGGCAGGGGCATTTGCCAACCCGCCGCACCGTCCGGGCCACCCGCCGAGAGCATGCCGCCACCGACCGAGACCGTGCCACCGCCCTTGGGCAGGGCTGGGGGGGTGTAGAAGGGAGCGCCGCCCTCTTCCCTCGCGGACGCGGGGGCCTGACCCGAAGCAGCAGCCTGGTTTTCGTGTGAATACCCATCCAATGAGTCGGGCATGAGCCCCTCCTGTGACCAGTTCCAATCTACTTATGTATGACGCGCAGCATTAAACTGCACAGTCACTTCAGAACTCCCGACCGCCCATAACCCAAAGGCGAGCTGTTTAGCAATGCCTACAAAACATCACGTAACCAGGACAACAATACGGCATCGAGCGCTCGTCACGTGTCAAAACACTCAGGGCGGCTTTTGCAAAGACACCTTAAGCGAATCGTTATAACGGTACGCCATATGGCACGTTAACCGGGCATGGGAAGTCGTCTCCTCCAACGGTCAGCACCGAGACCGTTCTCGAAATAGGGCCCAGGTTCCACAATAGAGCTGAGGCACCTTTCAGCTCCCTAGCCACTTTGAATCCTGGATCTGGCACGAACCCTGGATCTGACTTGTTAGTCCACAACGATAATGAATACGACTTATCGGCAACGGGACTACCCTTAACAGCGGTGACAATAAGAATCATGTCCCCTTCGGATGACGCGATTCTAATTCTTAACTCTTTCGCACCGGTGTTGGACAGCATCAAAGACGGCACGAGCGTTATCGGGGTATCGAAGCCGTCGACATAAACTTTCAAGTTGAAATAACCACTGGCCTCCCGGCCTCGCGTGTTCCAACTCACCCCTGCCTCTGAAAGTCTAATTTTTGAGCCGAACTCGGGCACTGACCCCATGTCGCCCTCTTTCAGCGTCTGCGGAATAAATTCCATGCTCGCCGATAGCCTGGCAGCAACCAACGGACTTCCCGCCTTGGCCTTCAATGTGAATGACAGATACTCCTCGCGATAGACTACCGTGGGGTCAGGCAGGAAATGAGGTGTATAAGTCACCTCCGCTTCATCTGCCAACTTGCTGGATAACAACACACATGTCGGAATTGTCAGAACGGTCGAAAAACCCGCGATATGAAAAGCCAAGCCGAATTTCCCACTGAGGTCGCCCCCGGTCACCTCCCACTCCAGCCCCTCTGCAGGCATCACTCTTGACACACCAAAATCGGGAGCGGCCGATACATCCCCTTCCTTCACAGTGTCAGCGGAGAGTGTCATCCGTACCTCTTGCTTCAGGTTTGCCAGAGGGCTATCAGGCTTGGGCGCGATCCTGACGGTCTGGCTCACCAAACGCCGAAACACCAACAGGTCGAAGATCAGGTGGCCGCCTACCCTCACATCCACTTCATCTCTCAGGTCTTGCGACAAAGCAATGCCCAACTTCACCGTCAGGGGTGTTGGAAACGCGTCTGTATGAATGGTCAAGCCGAATGTGCCAGAGACTTTGGCGGACAAAGTCCAGGCCAGTCCTGGAATGGATATCGGTCGTTTTTCTTTGTAAGTCGGAAGCGAAATCAGTTGCGCCTGGGGCAAACTGCCTTCGACGTACTCGATCCACGCTTCGCTCAGAAATTCGCGTTCTAGCGGACTGCCCATTTTCGGCACGATAGCCAGCTTGTGCTCTGCGTTGGAGAGAATAGCCAGCGGCTCAACCAGAGGCACCAGATCCAGCAACACGTCGAACTCATCCTCCATACGTAGCGACAGCAGCCAGCAACTGCCCGTGATCAAGGGCGTCGAGAAACCCGGCACTTGGATGGCCAACCCGAACACACCGCTTGCCTGCTTGCCCATCATCTCCCATCGCAACGCCCCCTCCGAGAAGCCCTGCTCAACCTCGTAATTCGGGTGGGCCTCCATGTCCTCCGGCACCAGGTCATCGCCCACAAACGTCAACTTGGCCTTCAAACCGCTTTCAGCCAAGGGACTTCCGGCTTTTGGCTTGACCTCGACGTAGGACGGCACCATGCGCCGGAATATCCAGGTCGATTCGTCCGATCCACGCTCATCGTCATAGACCAGCTCGGCTTCGTCGGTCAGTGCTCGCGACATCAGCAAGCACGTGTCGACGACCATCGGTTCGTCAAAGCCCTGCATGTGCACCTGCACCCCAAAGGTGCCACTCACCTGCGCACCGGTCAGTGTCCAGCTCAACCCGTCTTCCAACATCGCCCGCCGCTCACCGTAATTGGGCGCGGCAACGACACTGGCCGGTTTCAGGCTGCCGTCGGTGAAGGTCAGCCAGGCTTCTGTTTTCATCTTCGCCAGCGGGCTGCCGGGCTTCAGGGTGACCTTCAGCGTCTGCGCATCGTCTCGCCAGAACAGCGCAGGGCTTACCGGCACAGCGTCTGCAAGCGTCAGCTCGATCTCTTCCTCGAGGTTGGGCGATAGGCGCAAGCCTTTGAGTGACAGGGGCAAAGTCAGCGTCGGCGTGACGACTTCGAGCGTGAAATGATCCCGCTCTACACCAGGCATGATGGTCCAACTGACACCAGCAGCAGTCATTTCCTGCGGTTCGCTCGGGCTGAAGGTGATGTCCAGCTGTGGTGTGCCTCCTGGCCAACCCAAGGCCACCTGTTCGCCTATGAAAAAGTTGTCCGCAGACTTGGGCTTCAAGGTCAACGTATGCTCGCCGACGCTGCCCAGCACCAGGTTGACGTCATCGAAATCAGTGATTGGCCTGTCGTCGAACAACACATCGAACTGGGCCGACCACGGTGAGCGGGAGTACACAGGGATAGCATGTAGCTTGTCGCTTTCCGCGCCGAGGCCATCAACGCATCGGGCGCTGAGCTCTGCGGTGTAGAAGTCGACACCATCCTTCGGCTCAGGGGTGAACTCAAGCGTCGACTTGCCCTGCTCATCCGTTGGGACAGTCTTGTAGAGCACATCGTCGATGTACCAATCCACATCCTGACCAACGATCGTTCGCGCTGGCGCGACAAGGTTGCTCAGCGTTGCGGTCAACGTTGTACTGCTATTCCACTCCAGAACCGGCAGCACGCCATCCCAGGCCACCTCGCTCACTTCATAGCGAAAATCCCCCAACTGCGCCTGGAGCTCATGCTTTTCGGCCCGCCAGTAACTACCCAGGCCCAGCGGTAGCGCGCCGGACATCACCTCCTGGGCGGCACTGGCACCCAAGCTCCAGGTACTGGTCCCGGCATCCGGTTGCGGATAACGATTCTCCTCGTCACTGTCGTCGATATTCAGCAACGGATTCGTTGTCAGCCCGTATGTCGTGGGCGGCGTATCGGCATTCCCCGGCCACAGCACGCTCAGCTTTTGCCCCTGCCAGGCATCGGTGACCTGCAGGCTGTACGTGGCGCCATGGCACAGTTTGAACGGCGGCTGGGGTTGCGGAGCAAGCGATGGCTGATCAGGCTCAGGCGACAGCAAAACCTTCCCTTCGAAGGGGGCCAGGTGCACTTCGGAAATGATGTTGCGCAGGCTCAGTTCATCCTGCCTCCCACCCGTGGGGGTTTCGAACGCCACGCGTATTGTCGAGATCCCCTGGGGTATGTCGATGAGCCTGGGCGTCAACGTATGCCAGGTAGGTTCAGCTTCGGGCTTGGGGTTTTGCTCGTCAGCCTGCCCGGTGGTCTCCGGATTCTTGAGCGCTTGCTCATGGATAACCTGGCCTTGCGCCCCCCCCCGAGAGTGCGTAGACCTTGAGCCAGCAATTTTCGGTAAAGTACAGAACGTTGTACTGGCAGCCCAAGGCATAGCCCTGTGCAACCCCCTCGATCAACGTGAAGTCCTGGTAGAGCCTACCCTCTCGGAAAAGTGAAAGGTACGTGCCGTCTCTGGCATCGTTTTCACGCAGCATGAAGCTGTCTTCGCCTTCGTAAATCCATAGCCCTTCGGAGCCAGCGCTTTGCGTTGGTTTCTGGATGAAGGGATCCTGAAGAAAATCATGCCCTTTGGTAAAGTCTTGCGCACGCGTCGAAATCGGCTGGATACCCTGTGCCTCATGACTATTGCTCATGACTGTCTCCTGGTTGGACATGCCCTCGCCGGACCACACCAGCAAAACGTCCGGCCGCTTCTTCGGGCAACAACGCCTCGACTTGCTCCTCGAACAGTGCACCGCCATACAGCGCGAGGTAGCGCACCTCCATGACGATATCGCTCAGCCCTTGGAGCAGTTCGGTTTGCCGGGCAGCTCGCGGAAACTTCAGGTTCCAGTCGGAGACGGCGCCGGTGCCTTCGAACGGCAAGTAACGGTCATCGCTCTCGGGGGCCGTGACCAACCCGATATCCTGCGTAGCCGACGACAGGCAGACCTGTTGGCTGGGCCGCAAACTTCGCATGACGTAGCGCCCATCACCCTCACCCTGGTCAAGTTGCGGCGACAGGTACTTCACCCCTTCGATATCGGCTTTGGTCAACAATCGGCTCTGCGTCTGGGTCAGGGTGGCGCGGATGTCCTGGTAAGGCCCCAGCAACGCAGGTAGCGACAACGCCACACTGTGCAGGCGCCGCAGGTAATGCCCGGGGTAATCCTGGTTGAACAGCGTTTCACTCAGGCTGAAATCCATTTCGCCGTTCTCGACCAGCGTCTCGAGCAGCGCCGGCCAGTCGCCAAGTGCAGCCCCTTTCTTGTCAAATACCTGGCCCTGTTCGATCAGTGCACGCAGCGACACGGTCTTGCGCAGCTCCAGATGACGCTCGTTGCGCAACAAGGCTTCGGCTTCCAGGCGATGCAGGTCCAGGCGCAGTTCGCCTGCGGCATTGAGGCCATGCCGATCTGCCTGCCAGACCGAGGCACGCACGATGCGTTTGTCATAGTTGCCCGTCTCGTACTGCCAGCAAGCTTCGGCACTGTTGCACAAGCCCACCGCGACATCGAACAACGTCGCATGCCAGGCGGTCACCTGCGACCTCAGCCAGCGATACAGCGATACGTTGGTCGATTTGCTCTGGTAGAAGGCGTACATCTGCTGGGCCTGGTCCAGCACCTTGCGGCTGTGATCGAGCGAGTTCCTGGCGGCCTGGGTTGCGCAGGCCTGGGCCTTGACCTGCTCGGCGATGACATCGATATCCTTGCTGGCCAAGGTGGCCTGCAACTGCCATTCCTGTCGGCGACGCTTGTAGGTCGACGTCTCGCGCATGATGTCACCGGAGATCTGCAATGCACTCCCCGCCAGGAACAGCAACTGAGCACCGCTCATGATGGGGGCGGTCGTATCCCCCCTGTCCTGCGCCATTCCGAAGATCCTGGGCGCCATCTGTGTCGCGTAGTAGGCGCTCAATGCGCTGGAACCCCCGCTATTGATAGCCCCACCTGCGTGATGGGCAACCATTGCCGAGATTTCCAGAACAGACATGTCTTGGCTGACCAGCTCGGTATAGTGCGCGTATCGAGTCTGGGCGGCGAGCGCTTGCTTGGACAATACCCCTTCCTGCTGCTCCTGCTGCTCGAGCAACTGCTCCTGGATGGCAATGGTGTATCCGGCGATCTCGGCGGCGTGCTGGTATTGCAACGCTTCAAGCCCGGTGCGCTCCTCCTGCTCCATGAGGCCACGCAGTTGCTCGGAGAACTGGGTCAGGGTCGCCACCACCTCATGAGCCTTGGCGATCAGGGTACGGAAACGATACGGCGGCACCACCGTGCGCTGGCCCATCAGGTGCGACAGGTTGGTACCGCCCCCCATGCGTGCCATAAGCAAGTCGAACGGGTTCGCAGCCGGTGCATACAGTGGCAGCACCATGGGTCGTCCGTCGAGGGTCAGGAAGTGCCGCAGGTTGTAGAAGCGCTCCGCCAGCAATTGCCAGAGGTCCAGCAACTGCCGATTGACCGGCAAGCGGAAGGCCGGATGTGCCGCCACTCCAGCCCAGAAGAAGGTCGACAGCTGCTTGGGCAAGTTGGCCGGGACAATGTCCTGGCCACTATCCGCCAACAGCATGTCGGTCGGCTCGACAGCCAGTACCTCGCTGACCGTTTTCGGTTGCCAGGTATTGATTGCCCGCGCATCCGGCACCTCTCCCATGAGGTCCGCGGCCATGCGGTACAACAGCCAGGCGTGGGCCAGGCCGTCGCGGGTCTGGTAGCGATAGTGCTGGTCGGCTTCGCCGATCAGCATGTTCACGTACTGCACGAACACGGCCTTGCGATAATGCGACGGCGCGCGCAGCGCGATGACATGCGGCTCGATCAGCTCGTGGTCGAGCCCTGCCGCCTGAGTGTCATCCTGAAGCAACCAAGCGCAGTTCCAGTAGTCAGGGCCGGGGATCGCCCTGGGCGGCTGCTTCTGGTAGGGGTTGAAGATCAACCCCAGCCAGCGCCGGGCATCGGCGAAGCGTTCCTCTTCCTGCAGACGCGATGCGATCAGATGGGGGACATGGAAGAACAACTCACGCAGGTAGCTGCCATAGGCATCGAACATGTGCAGCAACGGGTCCGCCGCACTTGGCTGCCACCCCTGATACACCGCGCCGGCCAGCTGCTTGCGGTATGCCGGCTCCTGCCGGTGCTGCGCATCCCAGGCGAACACGGCCTGGGGCGAGGCTTCGGCGCGATTGATCAAATCGGAAACATGCTGGGAGTTCAGCCGCACGGTCAAGGGCGCGCTGGCGCCACCGATGGCATTGAACACGAGGAAGTCGGTACCGTCGGACTGTTGGTGAATATATGGAATCGTTGTATCGGCCAGACTCGAGGTGGCGCCCCAGGTCACCGTGAAGGTGGCGGGCGCTTCACCAGCGGCGGTAACTTCGAAGATTGCCGAGCCCGTTAGAGGAATGTCCTCCAGACGGCTCCAGGTGCTGACGGCATGCTTATTGAGAACCCAGGGCCCCGACCAGCATGTTGTCGATTTATCGCCTTGCCGATGTAGGAGTTCCACTTTCGGCAAACGGATACTTTCAACAGTCCCATTGACTCGGTTTCGCGTGCTCTGCAGCGGCAGGCCCGACGCTTCATCGATAATGACCGTGAAACCCATGCCTTCACGGATGTACTCCTTGGAGAGTGGACGCGAAAGTTCCGGTAACGCGAAATTTGTCATACCCGAAAACATGTTGGGGTACCACGTTCCAGTAAAATCGGACCGTTTCAATACCGCCAGGGTCTTACCATCATGCTGGATTGTGATGGACTCAAAGTTCGGGGCACCATGCGTGACGGCGATAAAATTAAGTTGCGTTTCGCCTCGTGATTCAATGGCGTATAGTCGGAAATCCACGTAAAGACCGTAGTAATCCCAACCAATTTCGTCAAACAACAGGGCCAATGTCTGAAAACGCATGCGCAACTCGCTGGAGCGTGCACGTACTCGCAGTGAAGGCGCCGTCGGGCCCTGCTCGAGTACAGCATCGAGTGCAATATGAGGGTTGCCACTCGGCTTGATGCTTTTCACCGCAGCATCGACCGCTGCAATACGCTGCGAAAAGGCCAAGCGGCTCGCGCTACCTGTGAATCGTCGAGAAAGGGCTGCGCTGTTGATAGGATCGATAGCGGGTGCGGTCCCACGTTTCAAGACATCCCGTTGAAGGCTGAATCTCTCCTCCCAGGCGTCATTGTCCGACGTATCGTGAACAGCAACGAACAGTTGATCGTCATCCCCGTTCACGCGCCCAAGCGCAACCGCCATCACCCTGAAATGTTTCACTTTAGAGGGTATCTGCGACGAGTCGTCAGAACCGGTAACCTCGACGTCGTGCTGCCACAGTCGCTCCGGCGTAGTCCACTGGTTATCGAGCCCAAGGTGAATGATGTCCAAGGTCAGCGCATACGAACGCTTGTTGCTTTCTTCACCATTCGCACCGAGGACCTTTGTCGGTGCAGTGAAGTACCACCAGATCACGTGCAACCGACCACCGAACAACACCGGACACATCTGCAACATTGTCGTGCCCGGCGGAATGCTCACCGGTTTCCATTCCGACCACGCATCGGGCTGGATATAAGTGGAGGCCTGGTCCAGACGTACCTGGACCTTGCGCCAGTAATAGGCGCAGGGCGAGGCATTGTCCTTGCCCAGCAAGTAGTAATCGGCGTTGGCGTAGGCATACCCTGGGAACTGGTCGGCATCACGGTGCCCGTCGCGATAGTCGATGTAACCGGCCTGGACCCGGATGTTGTTCAGAAACTCATAACCCTTCAGATAGTTCAGCAGCGCCTTCTGAACACCCGCATCATCGATTCGTCCCTGCGCCAGGTCGTTCTCGAGGGTCTTGAACAGCTCCGTCTTGTCCAGACGCAGTTCGGCACGGATATAGTTTTCCGGGTAGTCCTCCATCATCTGGTAGGCCGCCCATAACGAGTAGGTCGACATGGCCTGCTGCCAGAAAAGAGTCAACTCGGGGGCGAAATCCTTGCCGTAGCCCTGTTCGATATTGTTGAGGATCGCGTTGACGTAGGTCTGGACACAGGCGATTGCCTCGGCCAACGCGGACGTGGTGACCTTGGCGCTGACCTGGGTGTCGGTCATCAGGTAACGGTCCAGGTGATCGGCCGTCATCATGCTCAGGCTACCGGCCTGCAGCTTGTCCGGTAGTACGTGGTGAATGGCATAGGCACTCAGCGCGTCGCGCCATTGTTCCGCGAGTTGTTGGCTCAATTCAGTCTTCATATGGGCCTCGCTGCAAAAGCTCGAAAGTCGATGGGGCTACAGTCATTTCTGTGCTCCCTTGATCACGACATCAGTCAGGTTCGACGGATAAGTGGCGTCATAGGAGAATCCGAACTTCAGCCCTACATCCGTCTTCAGGCCCACGGGTCGACTGGTGATGGTCCAGGTCACGCCATCTTCGCCCAGTGCGTTGTCGGCACCCGGCGCGGGCGAGATCACCAAGCCCAACGAAGCTGCCGAGTTGCGGCCACTGACGTGAAGAGACATCGGCTGGCCGATCAGCGAATGGCCGGCAGCCACGCGATAGGTCAAGGTGTGCGGCGTTTCCCCTTCGGAAGGCGGCGTAATGACGATCGCCCCCTCCAACGGTTTGCCGTCGAATTCGATCGTCAACCCGAGGGGCTCGAGGAAGGTCACCGGCTCGAACGGCTGGGACTGCGCCTTGCCCCAGCTCGCGGATACCGTACGCTGGCCAGCCGTGGTGCTTTTGAGATCGAAGCGGGCAATACCATCACTGCCTGTCAAGCTGACAGCGGGCTCGGCCACACGCGTGCCGCCTTCACTGACGCTCCAGGTGATGGGGTAGCGCGCCACGGGGATGCCATCGGAAGTGGCGATATGGATGTCATACTCCACCGTGCTGATGCCATCGGCCAACGGCCAGCTCCCCATCTTCCTGTACTGCCGCATCACCGCATCGGGAAGCACGTCGAACGCAAGATCCTTGCTGTGATAGGCCTCTGCGGTTTCATCGGCAGTACTGAGGGTCACGGTCACCTTCACCCGCCCAGCCGTACCGACCTGCAGTACGGCTCGACCCAGCCCGGCTCCATCACTGGTTTTGTCGGCGCTGACCAGTTCGCCCCCTTCAAGCAACCAGGACATCGCCTGGCCAGCGACCGGCTCGCCATCAAGCCCCAGAACCCTGGCCTGAACCGTGATCGGCTCATCCACGACCAACGCAGATTGCAGTACGAGCGAACTGATGTAGGGTCTGTCGGCAAAGCCAATCTGAACCACAGTGACGTCATCGGGCTTGCCTGCGTACCACGCGCGGACCTCGCCCGAGCCTGCCTCCCGGCTTCTTAGCGCAATCCGGCTGTAGCCGGTGTGGTCAGTCAAGGTTTCACCGATGTTGTCCACAAAGTAGCCGATGGTGGTGGACCAGTTGACCAGACGATCCACCCCATCATTGTCATAACGGTCGACGAGCAGGGCAGCCAAGCGATAAATGCCTTGTCCGCCTGCGAGCTCCAGAGGCGCCCTGGCACCTGGTTGTCCCTCGATCCTGATCAATCGCACCGTCTCTTCGTCACAGTCGATCACCACCGGCGGCGCGAATGCCTTGCCATCGAGCAGGTAGCTGGCCTGCACATGGGCACTGCCCAACTGCGTACCGGCCTGCAGTCGCACCTTGGCCACCCCCTCTTCATCGGTGTAGCTGGAATGGGACTGCAAAACCCCCAGATCGGTGGACCAGGTGACGCGAATACCTGAAACCGGCTCGTTCTGCATATCGAGCAGTTTCAAGGTCACCGTGGTTTCCTGATCAGGCGCCCTGGCGATCAGACGTGTCTCACTCACGGTGCAGCGCGTGGCCAGGCTCTGACGCAGCTCTGCCTCGTCCCGGCGTTGCGCGCTGTCACTGTCGAGGCTGCTGAGCATCTCTTGGGCGGCATCGCGGTAGTCCTGTGTGTCTGAATAGGCAGTCAGCTTGCTGAGTTTCATCAGTGATTCAGCGCTCAGCCCCGTGGTCTCGCTGAGCAGCTTGGTGTCGACCACGATGCGCAACTGGGTCAGATCGCGAATGATGCCATCGGGCGAAACCCGGGCCGCCACGTCCAGCACCTCACGGATCCCCCAACCCAACCAGGCCGAGATACGCTGGGCAGCCGCATCCCTGATCAGACGCTGTTCATTCGCGGTCAGGTCATGCAATCCCTCGATTGCCGAGAAATAGCCCAGCAGTTGTGCTTCCGTTTGCTTGGCCAGACGCAGGCCACGGGCGTAGCGATCGAGATGGTAGAGCGTGTGCAAGGACAAGTCGAAGGCGTCGATACCGAACCGTGCGCGGTGCGCGCGCATCAACAAGCTGGAGAACAACGTGGGCGTCAACTCGAAACGCGTCGCGATTTGTGCACAGCGCTGCATCCGCTGCACCAGCCCCAGCATGGCCTTCATGGCATCGGACTGGGATTGCTGCGGGTCGAAGGCCACCGCACTCTCCAGCAGTTGGTGCACTGTGCCCTCGGCCCAGTAGACCATCGGGATCGCCATGTCGGCATTGACCTTCAGAAGCTGTGAAAGACCCTGTTGAACGACGCCCCACTGCTGCGAACGAATGCGCAGGACCACGCCGAGAATAATGCCGGTCAGGCGCTCCTTTTCAGCGCTGTCCATATCGGGCAACTGGCTTTTGCCGGCGCTGGCCAACTGATCGACCGCCGCCTTGATTTCCCGCTCGGCAAATTGCTCGTACTGTTCCGGGTCGAAGTCCTGTTCGGGGTCGCCAGTGTCCGCCAGCAAGCCCTGCTCATCGACGACCTGTACCAAGGCTTTCAACCACTCACCTGCAGGTAGGGCCAGAACACCGGCATCCAGCAGGGCCTGCTCGAAGGCCTGGAAAGGTAGCAACTGAGTCTTGAGTTCGCCGAACAGTGCAGAGATTTCCTGGGGCACCACATCGGGCGTCTCGACCGGCAGCAACTGCTGCACCAGCCAGCTGATCGGCAGGTCCTGCTCCTGACACCAGAGCACGCAGTGGCTGATGGAATGGATGACGCTGAGGGTGTCGGTCTGGGCAAAACTGCGGTACATGGCATTTTGCGGTGCCCCCGCCAGTTGCAAGGCATAAAGCCCCTCGGGGCTCAGGGTTTCCAACAGTGCCAGCAGCTCGATGGTGGTAACCGAAAGCAGACGGGCCAGCATCGCCACACGGTAGAAGGCACTGACCACGCGCACAGAGCGCTGCAGCTTGTCGCCCCCTTGCCCCTGCATCAACACACGCGACAGGTAACGGAACGTCTCCAGGTTGATGCCCAGCCCGCGGCATAACTGGTCAACGGTACGTTTGCTCACGACATCGTCGCCCGAGAGGCTGAAGTCGCTACCGTCGAGCACCAGACGCGACGTGGGATCGCTGTTGAAGACCCGGTCGAAATGGCTCGCAGTCGCGCCAATGCCGTGAACAGCCATATCCGAGAGCAGCACGGAAAAGTCTTCAGCGCTACAGGCGAAGCGCTCTCGCAAGAACTGGAACAAACCCAAGGCCCGATGGGTATTGACCGTCATCCATAACGGCGAGTCATCGGACTTGATGCGCCTGACTTCGGCGACAGCGCGCTTTTCCGCATCAATTGCCGCACACACCACCTGGTCGGCCTGGGCATAGGTCAGATTCAACGCGCTGGCCACGCGCACCAGACGTTGGACCCGGTCAAACCGCATTTCGGACAAGTTTTCGAAGGTGTGCAGCTGTGGGTCCTGCGCATCGCTGACAACCCCAACCGGCGCTGCCTCGCCGCTGTTGATGAAGCGTGCGACGAACAGGGCCGGCGAAACCTGCTCGGCCAGCACATTGCTGGTCACGTTGTCCGAACGCGTGGGTGCATAGGCCGCCAGGCCGAACAGCGACTCCATCTCATCCTGACTGATCTGCACCGCCTGACAGAAGGTCACCACCTTTTGCAGGTACATGGCATTCGGCACTCCGAAGTTGTCCTCGAAGAACGCCTGATGCCGCTCCCCGGGCTCATCGGACTGTGTCTTCAGCCCACGACTCTGCGCCGCTGTGCCGAAGTAGGGTGGCTCGATCAGCAGGGCACGCAGCAGCGGGCCTAGCGTGGCTTCCTGCTGCAGCGCGGCATCGGACCAGGGTGAATGCGCACCGGGCTGGATGAAGTAAGGGTTGTCGATGTCCGACAGGCGTGCCACATCACCCATCAGCAGCGAGTTGTGCGACAGCACGGTACGGATCTGCGCCCAATACGCTTCATAGGGAAACTGCTTGATGGGATAGCGAACCTTGAGCAGCTTGTCTTCTGTGGCCGTGCGCTCACTGTCCGCTTGCTGGCGATGTTCTTCGATCAACTGTTCCAGGACATGGATGATCACCTCGACCTGCGGCAGTTCACGGTTCATGAACGCCTCATCGATCAGGCGCTCGAACAGATCAGGGCGCCGGGTTTTTAGCGTCAGGATCAGATCCGCATCGCCCTGGGCCTCGACGTGATCCTGGATGAACGTCAGTAGATCGATGAGGTAGGCCACTGGCGAGGTGGTGGCATCCACCGCCTGCGGATGTGCGTTGTTGCCCCAACTGGGCAAGAACTGATTTTCGAAGGTCGGGCCTCTGGATAAGTCCAGAGGGCCCTTTAGCTCATCTGAGGGGCGGCGCGCCCCGGCAATCAGGCGCTTTTCCCGGAAAGTACGCATCATCGCCGCTGCCGCAGCATTCAGACGCCCCTTCAGTCGCTGGGCTTCGTCGCTGTGCAAGCTCGGATAATGCGCCATCAGCGCATCGGTCGTCTTGCACTGCAGGCCAATGATCGAGTCTTGCTCCAGGGTCGCTGGGGTGAGTTTGACTTTGATTCCCGGCTCGGTGTCCAGCAGTCTGTCGAGTAGGCCAACTTGTTTGCGGCTCTGGCGTTTGGCCATGGTTTCCCCCTGGCGATCCTTGGCGTGAGCGAGCGAAGCGGGCCTGCGTTGCGCTGGCCCTTTCGTGGGTGTCACTGGATGCTAGGTACAAATACGCCCGAGCGAAACTGACAGAATTAGCAGGTAGCCAGTCGATCAAAGGGCCGCTAATACAGCCAAACCTGGCTAGCAATGTTTTGGCATAACCAAACCCAGACAAAGAACCCACATTACTAACCGAAGGACAATCACACGCTTATTCAACGCGTTACCCGTCACAACACAATTTTCTGATCGCACCAACCTTTTCTTGACGCAAGGCGCCAGCTCTCCTTAGCTGAACATATCGCCCACTGCGAAAACTTCGCGCCGAGCTCTCTGGCCCGCGTCTTTACGCGCGCCAGCAAACTCCGCGTGCTGGTTTGTGTCGCCCCCTGTTTCGTGTCGTACAGCTCGTGACACCAGGCCAGGCCTTGGCTGTTACCCACAAGAAACAGGAGATCCGCCATGAAACGAGCATCGAATCCTTTGCGCTTCGACCGGCTGTTCTGTGCGGTTTCCACGTCGCTGCTTCTGGCAACCCCGGTGGAAACGTTCGCGCTCGACCTTGACGAAGAGACCCCTTTCGCCAGCCCGTTGCAGCCACCGGCGATACCCCTGCTGTCGCTCAATCCTGTGAGCGCCAGTGGCCTGGGGATGGGCACCCTGCAGGCGTTCTCCGAACGCATGAGTGCGCGTCACGGGGATGTGCCGATGGGCATGGTCGCCAGCCAATGGGCACAGTTCTTCCCCGGCGCCCCGCACCCGACCTCCGTGCCGCCAGCGCGGCTTGAGGCGCCCAGCCAGCAGTTGACGATCGGCCCGGACCTCTTCGTACGTGAGACCGCCGGCGGTAACGTGCACCGCGCCGGGGTGTTCGTCGGCCACAACAACCTACAGAGCAGCTTCAACGGCATGCGCTCCCTGCTCGGTGACAAGCAGCGCAACGCGGTCAACCTCAGCGGCGAAAGCCTGGGCGTTTACTGGAGCATGACCCACGACCAGGGCTGGCATGTGGATGCAGTGGCCATGGGCACGCGCATCGATGTCAACGGTCGCAGCCAGAGCGGCCAGCGCCTGGATGACAGCGGCCATGCCATGACCTTCTCGGTCGAGGGTGGCTTCCCCATCGGCCTGGGCAACCACTGGGTGATCGAGCCGCAGGCGCAGTTGATCAACCAGCAGTTCTTCCCCGCCGGCCAGGCCCAGGCCGAGACCCTGCAGGCGTTCGACAGCCAGCCGAGCTGGAGTGGCCGGGTGGGCGCGAAACTGTCGGGGCGCTACGAAGTGCGGGGCATGCCAATCGAACCCTATGTGCGGACCAACGTCTGGTACGACTTCAACAACAGCGATGCGGTAAAGCTGGATCAGGTCGACAAGATCTCCAGCTCGCGCAGTGCAGCGACCGTGGAACTTGGCCTGGGTTTGGTGGCGCGGGTCACGCCGACGGTGGCGCTGTTCGTCAGCGCCGACTACAGCAGTGATGTGGATGACAACGATCTGAATGGGCTGATCGGAAGCCTTGGGGTACGGATGCGCTGGTGATCAGCGCATGCGGCGCATCCCCCTGCAGGAGGATGCGCCGTGACATCAGGCAGGTTTCATGACTAGAACGCCCAACGGCGGCAGGTTCAAGGCCAGCGACAGCGGCTGCCCATGACTTGCCACCGCTTCACCGGCCACCGCCCCGAGGTTGCCGACGTTGCTCCCGGCATACAGCTCGGCATCGCTGTTGAGCAGCTCGATCCAACGCTCGCCGAACGGCACGCCGATACGGTAACCCTCACGCGGCACCGGGGTGAAGTTGGCCACCACCAGCAGCGGCTCGCCGGCGCTGCTCCAGCGTAGCCAGGCATACACGCTGTTGACGGCATCGTCGCCGATCAGCCACTGGAACCCTTGGGGCTGGCAATCCTGCTCGTGCAGTGCCGGCAGCTCGCGGTATAGCCGGTTCAGGTCACCCACCAGCTTCTGCACGCCCTGGTGCTCGGAATACTGCAACAGGTACCAATCCAGTTGATGGTCGTGATTCCACTCGCGCCACTGGCCGAACTCGCAGCCCATGAACAACAGCTTCTTGCCCGGGTGCATCCACATGAACGTCAGGTAGGCACGCAGGTTGGCGAATTTCTGCCAACGATCGCCGGGCATCTTGTCGATCAGCGAGCGCTTGCCGTGCACCACTTCATCGTGGGAGATGGGCAGGATGAAATGCTCGGAGTAGGCGTAGATCAGGCCAAAGCTCATTTCGTTGTGGTGATGGGCACGGTGTACCGGATCGTTCTGGATGTAGTGCAAGGTGTCGTGCATCCAGCCCATGTTCCACTTGTAGGCGAAGCCCAGGCCGCCCTGCTGCGTGGGTTGGCTGACGCCCGGCCAGGCCGTGGATTCCTCGGCGATGATCAGCGCACCGGGCGCCTCGTGCATTGCGATGTCGTTGAGCTGACGAATGAAGTCGATCGCCTCGAGGTTCTCACGCCCGCCATGGCGGTTGGGCACCCACTCGCCGGCCTTGCGCGAATAGTCGCGGTACAGCATGGAGGCCACGGCATCGACACGCAGGCCGTCGATATGGAAATGCTTGAGCCAGTGCAGCGCCGAGGCGAGCATGAAGCCTCGCACTTCGTTGCGGCCAAGGTTGTAGATCAGCGTGTTCCAGTCCTGGTGAAAGCCTTCGAGTGGGTTGTCGTACTCGTACAGCGCGGTGCCGTCGAAGCGTGCCAGGCCGTGTTCGTCGGTGGGGAAATGCGCCGGCACCCAGTCGAGAATCACGCCGATGCCGCCCTGGTGGCAGGCATCGATGAAGGCAGCAAAATCCTCCGCACTGCCGTAGCGGGAGGTTGGCGCGAACAGCGACAGCGGCTGGTAGCCCCAGGAGCCGCCGAAGGGATGCTCCATGATCGGCAGCAGTTCGATATGGGTGAAACCCAGCTCTTGCACATAGGGCACCAGGCGTTCGGCCAGCTCGCGCCAGTTGTGGAAGCGTGCGACCTCACCGGCTTCGTCCAGCTCGCAGCGCCAGGAGCCGGCGTGCAGTTCGTAGACCGATAGCGGCGCACTGTAGGCATGGCGCTGGGCCCGCTGCTCCATCCACTGCTGGTCGCGCCAGTCGTGGCTGAGTGCCCCTGCGACCTTCGAGGCGGTGCTCGGCGGCAGTTCGGTGGCGCGGGCCAGGGGGTCGGCCTTCAGCGGCAGCACACCGTCCGCCCCCAGCACTTCGAACTTGTAGGTTTCGCCCACGGCCAGGCGCGGGATGAACAGCTCCCACACCCCGGCATCGTGGCGCAGACGCATGGGGTGACGACGGCCGTCCCAGTTGTTGAAGTCGCCCACCACCGAGACACGCCGGGCGTTGGGCGCCCAGACCGAGAAGCACACGCCGTCGACGCCGTCGACCTGGATCGGCTGGGCACCGAAGCGCCCTGACAGGTCGCGATGATTGCCCTCGGCGAACAGGTACAGATCCATGTCGCCAAGCTGCGGGCCGAAGCTGTAGGGATCCTCGGTGATCTGCTCGCCACCGGCCCAGCCAATCTGCAGCAGGTAGGGCTGGCGCTCGTCCAGGTATGCGCTGAACAGGCCCGGCAGGCTGCCCTGCTCCATCTCGGCGAGAATGCGCCCGTCGTGACGCGCCAACACCCGGGCGTTCAAGGCGCCTGGCAGGAAGGCGCGGATGACTTCGTCGCCCGCCCCGTCGACGTGCGGGCCGAGCACCGCGAACGGATCTGCGTGCGCGGCGCTGGCCAGGGCGTCGAGATCGCGTTGGCGAAGGCCGCCGTTGCTACGCATTGATGCATTCATCTCACTGCCCCTTTCCATGTATTTGTCAAAGTAACGCAGTGCCTGGCACGGGCTGCGCCCATGATCGCGGGACGAGCCCGCTCCCACAGGATTACCAGCGCCCCCCGCCTGCACCACAGTACCTGTGGGAGCGGGCTCGTCCCGCGATCATGGGCGCAGCCGGTGCCAGGCAACACCGCCTTCCCTACAGAGCTCATGCTTCGCCCCAGGTACTGATCAACCCATGCAGACCATGCAAAGGCACGGCCAGCCAGCCGGGTCGGTTGTCGGCTTCATAAGTGATTTCGTAAGCGGCCTTTTCCAGGCAGAACAGCTCCAGCGCGGCGCGCTCGCCCTCGGCGTGCTGCCAGGCATGGGCAATGGCGGCGGTGGCCAGGCCATAGGCTTCGACGAAGGCATGACGCGACTGATGCAGGTACTGCCGGGCAACCCGTTGACGGGCCTGGCGCGCGGCATCGGACAGGTCTACCGCCGAGGCGCTGCGCAGGATCATCGCTGCAGCATAGTCGAACGAGCGCAGCACGCCGCTGACATCCTTGTACGGGCTGTGCTTGGCCCGGCGCTCGTCCAAAGGCCGCGCTGGCTCGCCTTCGAAATCGATCAGGTAGGCATCGCCTTGCACCACCAGTACCTGACCCAGATGCAGGTCGCCATGCACCCGCATCAGCAAGCCGCCCTGGGCCTGGCGTGCGAGTGTATCGATGTGCTGGGCAAGGCCTTCGCGTTGCTGCTGCAGGTCATCGACCAACGCCTGGCTTTCGCCGTCCAGCTCCTCGCGATGCTCGGCCAGCAGGTCGAGGGCATGACTGAGCTCGGCATTGATCTGTCGCCCCCAGCGCTGGCTGTCCTGGCTGTCGCTGGGGCGCGGTGCAAAGGCCGGGTCGGCGGTGGGCGCGGCCAGCAAAAGGTGCATCTCACCCAGGCGCTGCCCCAACAAGGTGGCAAAGCCCGAAAGCTCCGACAAGGCATCGGTGTGCGCCTCGGCACTGGTCTGCGTGGGTTCCATCTCGTCGCGGATCGCTCGCTCCAAGGTGTTCTGGGTCCACGACCAGGCATCGCCCTGGTTGCTCAGGTAACCCTGGGCAATCATCAGCAGGTGCGATTGCGCCTGCTCATCCACACGACTGACCCAGGCCAGCAACGGCGAGATATTGGCAAAGCCGGCCGCCGTGAGATAAGCGCTCATTTCCAGCTCCGGGTGAACGCCCGGATTGACCCGCCGGATCAGCTTGAGCACCACACGTTCACCGATCACCACCGAACTGTTGGACTGCTCGGCACTCAGGTAGCGCACCTCACTGTCCTCACCCAGCGCCAGGTCAGCCAGTTGCCCGGTGCACTCGAAGCGCAGCTCGCCGGCACTTGAGGGCAAGCGGGTATCATCCTCGCAGGCGCGCAACACCGCCCGCACGAACGACTCCTGCACGAAGGCATCGGTGATCAGCCCGACCTGTCGACCTCGGCGTACCCGCGACAACGCCAGCTGCTGAGGCAAGGCGCTGTGGATCTGCTCTTCAGGCAGCAGGCCGAACGGCAGTTGGTAGTGGCTGGTCACGCCGTCACTGAGCACCTCCAGCTCGCTGAGCAGCACCGGGGTGGCCGGCGTGCCGAAGCGCACGCCATAGCGAATGCGCACCGCATCGATCGGTCCTTCCTTGCCGGCGAACCAACGGCGCTTGGGCAGGTACTGCGGCAGGATCGACGCCTGCAGGGTGTCCACCGACGGCGCTTCGAGCAACTCCTCCAGACGCTTGCGCAGCACCAATGTGGTCAGTTCAGGCAAGCCTTCGGCAGGCTGGATATGCCAGCTGGGCATGCGGTCGTGGGAAGCCAGCAGGAACCAGTAGAAGGCATACGGCGGCAGGGTCAGCAGGAAGGGTAACTGGCCGATGGGCGGGAAGGCGCTGCCACCAAGCATTTCCACCGGCACCCGCTCGGCATACTGCGACAGGTCCAGTTCGGCGGCCTGCGCCGCGCGCGAAACGTTGGCCACGCACAGGATGGTCTCGCTGTTGCCATCGGCATCGGTGTATTCGCGCACGTAGGCGAGGATGCGCCGGTTGCTCGGGGTCAGCATCTTCAAGGTGCCGCGACCGAAGGCCTTCTGTTGCTTGCGCACCGCGAGCAGACGCCGGTTCCAGTTGAGCAGCGAATGCGGGTCGTGGCTCTGGGCCTCGACATTGACCGTCTGGTAGCCATACAGCGGGTCCATGATCGGCGGCAGCACCAGGCGCTGCGGGTCGGCCTTGGAGAAACCACCGTTGCGGTCCGGCGACCACTGCATTGGCGTGCGCACCCCATCACGGTCACCGAGATAGATGTTGTCGCCCATGCCCAGCTCGTCGCCGTAGTACAGCGTCGGGGTGCCGGGCATCGACAGCAGCAGGCTGGTCAGCAGTTCGATGCGCCTGCGGTCGCGCTGCAACAGCGGCGCCAGGCGTCGACGGATACCGAGGTTGATGCGCGCGCGGCGGTCCTCGGCGTAGTAGTTCCATAGATAGTCGCGCTCGCGGTCGGTGACCATTTCCAGGGTGAGCTCATCGTGGTTGCGCAGGAAGATCGCCCACTGACAGTTGGCGGGAATCTCCGGGGTCTGGCGCAGAATGTCGGTGATCGGAAAACGGTCTTCCATGGCCAGGGCCATGTACATGCGCGGCATCAACGGGAAGTGGAAGGCCATGTGGCACTCGTCGCCATCGCCCTCGCCGAAATACGGGCGGGTGTCTTCCGGCCACTGGTTGGCCTCGGCCAGGAGCATGCGATCGGGGTAGTTGGCGTCGATCTCGGCGCGGATCGCCTTGAGCACGTCGTGGGTTTCGGGCAGGTTCTCGTTGTTGGTGCCGTCGCGTTCGATCAGGTAGGGGATCGCGTCCAGACGCAGGCCATCGACACCGATGTCGAGCCAGAAACGCATGACCTCGATCACCGCTTTCATCACCTGCGGATTGTCGAAGTTCAGGTCCGGCTGGTGCGAGTAGAAGCGATGCCAGAAATACTGACCGGCGACCGGGTCCCAGGTCCAGTTGGACTTCTCGGTGTCGAGGAAGATGATCCGCGTGCCGTCGTACTTCTGGTCGTCGTCCGACCACACGTAGAAGTCCCGCGCCTTGCTGCCGCGCTTGGCGTGGCGGGCACGCTGGAACCAGGGGTGCTGGTCGGAGGTGTGGTTGATGACCAGCTCGGTGATCACCCGCAGCCCCCGCTTGTGCGCCTCGGCGATGAAGCGCCTGGCATCGGCCATGCTGCCGTAGTCGGGGTGCACGGCCTTGTACTCGGCGATGTCATAGCCGTCGTCACGACGCGGCGAGGGGTAGAACGGCAGCAGCCAGAGGGTGTTGACCCCAAGCTCGGCGATATAGTCGAGCTTGCTGATCAGGCCGGCGAAATCGCCGATACCGTCGTTGTTGGCATCGAAGAACGACTTGATGTGCAACTGGTAGATCACCGCATCCTTGTACCACAGCGGGTCGTCGATGAAGGCTGCCGGGCGGGAACGCTTGGCCATGTGCGACTCCTTTCAAGATCGAATTTCGGCGTGAGGCTGTCGGGACCGTTCTGCGGTCCTTCGCGGGTAAACCCGCTCCTACAAAGGCGGCGCAAAACCTGTGGGATCGGGCTTGCCCGCGAAGGGCCGCAACGCGGCCCCTGCATTTACAAGGCTTTCTCGATACGCCAGATCCCGAACGGCTGGTGCCAGGGCTCGATGCGCATCCACTGGGTCTTGCCATGCCAGGTCCAGCGGTGGCCGGTCATCAGGTCCTCGCCTTGCGTATCGGCGTTGTCATCGAGCCCCAGCTCCCACAGCGGCAGTTCGAAGTGCGCCTCCTGGGCGTTGTACGGATCAAGGCTGATGGCGATCAGGATAAAGTTGTCGCGCTCGGGCGTGCGCTTGGCGAAATACAGGATCTGGTCGTTCCAGCAGTTGAAGAAGGCCACGCCCAGATGCGTCTGCAAGGCGCGGTTCTGTCGGCGAATACGGTTGAGTTGGGCAATCTCGGCGACGATGTTGCCGGGCGCGGTGAAGTCGCGCGGGCGGATCTCGTACTTCTCCGAATCCAGGTATTCCTCCTTGCCCGGCAACGGGGTGCCCTCGCACAGCTCGAACCCCGAGTACATGCCCCACAGCCCCGAGCCCATGGTCGCCAGCGCCGCGCGAATGAGAAAGCCGGCGCGCCCACTGGTCTGCAGGAAATAGGGGTTGATGTCGGGGGTGTTGACGAAGAAGTTCGGCCGGTAGCACAGGCTCCACGGCGGCTGGTTGAGCTGCTCGAAGTATTCGCGCAGCTCCTGCTTGGTATTGCGCCAGGTGAAATAGGTGTAGCTCTGCGCGTACCCGACCTTGCCCAGGCGCGCCATCATCGCCGGGCGGGTAAACGCCTCGGCGAGGAAGATCACATCAGGGTACTGGCTGCGCACATTGGCGATCAGCCATTGCCAGAAGGGCAGCGGCTTGGTGTGCGGGTTGTCGACGCGGAAGGTGCGCACACCCTCCTCGACCCAGCCGACCACCACATCGCGCAGTGCCAGCCACAACGAGGGGACAGCGTCAGGCGCATAGAAATCGACGTTGACGATGTCCTGGTATTTTTTCGGCGGGTTCTCGGCGTAGCGAATGGTGCCGTCCGGGCGCCAACTGAACCAGCCGGGGTGCTCGGTAAGCCAGGGGTGGTCCTGGGAACACTGGATGGCGAAGTCGAGGGCGATTTCCAGACCATGCTCGGCGGCGGCGGCGACCAGCCGACGGAAGTCTTCGCGGCTGCCCAGTTGCGGGTGGATGGCGTCATGGCCACCATCGGGGCTACCGATGGCGTAGGGGCTGCCCGGGTCGTCGGGGCCTGCCTGCAAGGCATTGTTGCGCCCCTTGCGGTGCTGCTTGCCGATGGGGTGAATGGGCGGGAAGTACAGCACGTCGAAGCCCATGTCGCGGATCATCGGCAGGCGCTGGTGCACATCGTCGAAGGTGCCATGGCGCGCCGGATTGTCGGTGATCGAACGCGGAAACAGTTCGTACCAGCTGGCAAACAGGGCGCGCTCGCGGTCCACGTCCAGCGGCAGCTCGGGGCTGCGAGTCAGGTAAGCGCGGTGTTCGGCCTGACTCATCAGGCTGGCGCTTTCAGGGCTCAGCAGCAACGCCACCTGATCGTCCGGTGCCAGCGTCGGCAAACGCTGTTGCAACTGTTCGAGCTGCTCGCGCAACGGCCCTTCGCTGCGCTCGATGCCCTTACCCAGCAGCAGCCTGCCCTCCTCCAGCTCCAGCTTGACCTCGACACCGGCGTGGTACTTCTTCTCGAGGTCGTGGCAATAGGTGGCGTAGGGATCGATCCAGGCTTCGATGCCGAACAGGTGCAAGCCCAGTTCCACTGGCGTGAACTCGGCAACCCACAGGTCATTGCCTGCCGACGTCATCGGCACGCCATGCCAGTGGCGGCTGTGGGCCTGGCGCCAGTGCAAGACCACCGCCAGGCGGTCATGACCGTCGCTGTAGACCTTGCTGGTCACCTGCACGGGCTGTCCGCTTACCGCCTTGGCCGCGAAGGTGCCACCGTCGAGTACGGGAGTGGTGTCCTCGATCACGATGCGTGGCGCCAGCAAGGCCTGGGACAGGCTGATGGCCTGGTCGGGATGATCGTTGGCCTTGGGCACTTGCTCGAAAGGCGCTTTTGCGACGGGCTCATTACCGGACATCGAACCTTGCTCCCCTAAGCTGGTGGCGGTAAGGGTTCAGAGCCGTGGGTGCGCGGCGGGTTCAAAAAAATTGAGCGAATGGCTGGTACGGCAGGTCGAAGCCTGCACAACCTCTTCATCCACTGCGCGAGGTCAGGCCATGAACATTCCCACTCCACCGGAGACGCCCGATCCGAACATCGACGACCCGGCGCTGCCGCCGCCGGTGCCCGAGGAAGATCCGGACGAACTGCCGATCAAGCCGACCGTGCCGCCGACGGTGGGTGATCCGCCGAGCGAGGAGCCGCCGGTGAAAGCTTGAGGATAGCTGCAAGTGGCGAGTTGCAAGCGGCAAGCTGCGCCCGCCGCTTGAACTTTACATCTGCATTTCTTCGATGCTGATCTCGCGCATCCTGAACTTCTGCACCTTGCCGGTCACCGTCATCGGGAACGCTTCGACGAAGCGGAAATGCCGCGGCACCTTGAAGTGCGCGATGCGTGCCTTGCACCAGGCCTGCAAGTCCTCGACCGTGGCGCTGTGCCCGGGGTGCAGCTTGATCCAGGCCACGACCTCTTCACCATAGCGGCTGCAAGGGATGCCGATCACCTGAGCATCGGCAACCGCCGGGTGGGTATGGAAAAACTCCTCGAGCTCGCGCGGGTAGATGTTCTCGCCGCCGCGAATGATCATGTCCTTGTTGCGCCCGACGATGCGCACATAGCCCTGTTCGTCCATCACCGCCAGGTCACCCGTGCGCATCCAGCGCGCCGGATCGATCGCCTGTTGAGTGGCTTCTGGGTTATCCCAGTAACCGAGCATCACGCTGTAGCCGCGGGTGCAGAGCTCGCCGATCTCGCCACGCGGGACGATGGCGCCGTGCGCGTCCACCAGCTTGGTCTCCAGTTGCGGCTGCGTGCGCCCGACCGTGGTCACGCGCAGTTCCAGCTCGTCATCCGGGCCTGTCTGCAGCGACACCGGGCTGGTCTCGGTCATGCCGTAGGCGATCTGCACCTCACCCATGTGCATCTGCTCGATCACCCGGCGCATCACCTCGATCGGGCAGGTGGCACCGGCCATGATGCCGCTGCGCAGGGTCGAGAGGTCCAGGGTGCTGCGCGACGGGTGGTCGAGCATGGCGATGAACATGGTCGGCACGCCATAGAGGATGCTGGCACGCTCTTCGGCCACGGCCTGCAGCGTCAACTCGGGATCGAAGGCGTCGTTGGGGTAGATCATGGTGCTGCCGTGGGTGATGCAACCCAGGTTGGCCATGACCATGCCAAAGCAGTGGTACAGCGGCACCGGGATCACCATACGGTCCCGTTCGCTCAGGCCCAGGCTTTCGCCGACCATGAAGCCGTTGTTGAGGATGTTGTAGTGGCTGAGCGTGGCGCCTTTCGGCGCGCCAGTGGTGCCGGAGGTGTACTGGATGTTCACCGCCTGGTCGAACTGCAAGCCCTGCTGCCTCGCCTGCAACGCCTGGGCATCGACCTGCCCTGCCCGTTCGGCCAGTGCATCCCAGGGCAGAAAGCCTTCGGGCGGGTGCGACGACAGGCTGATGACGCCCTGCAGGTCCGGCAGGCGTTCACTCGCCAGCGGCTGCGCACCCAGCTCGGGCAGCATTTCCTGGACCATCGCGTGATAGTCGGACGACTTGAAGGCATCGGCACACACCAGCCAGCTGCAGCCGGACTGACGCAACACATACTCCAGCTCGCCCACCCGGTACGCCGGGTTGATGTTGACCAGGATCGCGCCGACCTTCGCCGTGGCGATCTGCAGGATGCACCACTGGGCGCAGTTAGGCGCCCAGATACCGACGCGATCGCCACTGGCCACGCCCAGGGCAATCAGGGCCCTGGCATGCACCTCGACCTGCTCGGCCAACGCGCGCCAGCTATAGCGCAGGCCTTGGTGACGCACCACCAGGGCCTCGCGCTCGGGCCAGCGGGCGGCGGTGGCATCGAACGCCTGGCCGATGGTCTGGGTCAGCAGAGGCCGGTCCTGGCGGCCGCGGGTGTAGCTTGGTTGACTCATGAGTGTCCCTTCTTGTGGTTGTTCTGGGCATGACTGAAGCAAGCGGCAATTACTCTGGCGCAGATTTACGTTTACGTAAAGGTGATGTTCCAATTGACAGCCCGGAAAGGCAGGTTTACGTTAACGTCAACCACGAGCACCGACCCTG